>DASRGY010000060.1:0-7716 GCA_035650795.1 Saccharimonadales bacterium (SeqCode) | reverse complement strand
CCATGCCAGTTGGACGTTTAATAATATCCTGTACCACGCTCATCTCTCGTGAGCTTAGGTTTAAGTTCTCCAGCTTAAATAACTCGAGCTTGAGATTAAATAAACGCATCACTACATCCATGCCATAGACAGTCGGCACTGTTTCAACTCTTAAGTTAAGAGTAATTTCTTCTCCTGTAGCCATTTTGTATTGGCTACTGATATGCCCTTGCTGAGCATCATCAGCATCTGTTGAGACATTAGCTGCACTAGCTATTGCTGATACCAGATGGTGATATTTCTCATGGCTTAGATAAGCGATTGGGTGGAGTACGCCATCAACTCGAAATCGAACTCTTATATTTTCCCGCTGGCATTCGAGGTGGATATCGCTTGCTTTTAGTTTGTAGGCCTGCTTGACCAAATAGGCCAGCATGTCATCGGCTCTAACTTTATCGAGCGTAGAGCTGACCTCACTGATCATTTTTTCGCTGTTACTTGATGCTGAGAAATCTATGTCCTGATAAACAATCTGTTTGGGCGGATCATACAACTGCATGTATTCTCGATAACCAGAATCGGATATTATTGAAAATTTGATTATCTGATCAGAAAACCGAGCCTTCAGCTGACTAATAACTTGCTGAGGTGTTGTGGTAGTAATACCAAAATGAATATTGTGTTCATCGGCAATCAAGGGTACCGCCCTCATGCTGTAAAGTTCTGGTAGTGTTAGAATTGTTTTAAAAAGCTGTTTCTGTATTTGGCTTGTGTCGGCATAACTTAGCCCCAGCACTTGAGCCCGTCTCTCAGTAATATTTTCTTCATCACGGCGCGCATCTTGTGACATACATAAGCATTATAACCTTATTAGAGGCTTTGTGTTGATCGTTTTGTGTGGTAAAAAATCCTTAATGCCAAAAAGAACAAGACAGATCATTTTAATTGCCCATAATATAAGGTCAACACACAACGTTGGGTCTATCTTGCGTACTGCCGACGCTTTTGGCGTAGGGCTAGTCTATTTAACTGGATATTCTCCATACCCTTTATCTAGAGATGATAAAAGGCTGCCGCATATAGCCAAGCGAACTGATTACCAAATAACGAAAACCGCTTTAGGCGCACAAAAAACTGTTAAGTGGCAGCATGTTAAAGATGTTATTAGGATCTCTGATCGCCTACGTTCTGAGGGTTATGAGATCCTTGCACTGGAACAAACCAGCCAATCCGTAAATTTACCTAATCTTAGAACCTCCAGTGATGTGGCTTTAATAGTTGGTAATGAGACTATTGGAATAGATAAAGAGATTATAAAAGCGGCAGATCTCTGTATTGAGATACCAATGTTGGGCCAGAAGGAATCACTAAATGTTTCTGTAGCCTCGGCAATCGCCCTCTACCATTTACGACACATTGCGTAGATGCTTGATCTTTGGATATAATTATTATGGATGAGCGTCAAAATAAAAACGGTCTCAAAGGGTTCAGGCCATCGACATCCTCATAAGCCTAAAGGCGTAAGTCATAAAGCCTTTAAAAAAGTCTATTGGCCCTATATTCCTGTAGTGTTAATAATCACTACTCTACTATCATTGAGTACCCAGGCAGGAGCATTTTCAGTTCTAAAACACTTCAACAGCGGCCGAGTTTTATCCTACGCAACAAGCATGAGTGTCAATGGACTACTAGGCGATACTAATTCTGCACGTGCTCAAAATGGCGTAGCACCGCTTTCCCTTAACGATCAATTAGATGCAGCTGCTCAAGCCAAAGCAAATGATATGGCGACACGTAACTACTGGAGCCACAATACCCCAGATGGCAATCCACCTTGGGTGTTCGTAACAGCACAGGGTTATTCATATCAAAAACTTGGAGAAAATTTAGCGACTGGTTTTAGCGATGAGCAGTCAACTATCGACGGCTGGATGGCTAGCCCTCCCCACCGTGAAAATCTTCTTGATTCGGCTTTCAACGAGGTAGGTTTCGGTTTTGCTAATATCGCAGATTACACCGCTGCAGGCGGCGGACCAATGACAATTATCGTAGCTTTTTACGGCGAGCCCCAGGTTTTGGCTGCTCAGTCTTCGGCCACATCGTCGACCACTCCTCTGGCTGGAAGTTCTGCACCTAGCTCTGCTTCATCTCCATCACCGCAGCCTTCTACACAAAATTCGGAATCACCTTCAGCCGCTGATCAGCCAAAGCAAAAATCTAAGGCTGCGCCAGTAACAACAGCAGCAAAAATTACTAATGTTCCTGCTAAATCCTCTAGGGCCCAGATAGCATTAGCCAATTTACCTATGGCAGAGTTCGCGACTAGTTTTGCCGTTTTGGCTGGTATGGCGGCAATAGGCTTCTGGTTAATGAGGCATGCTCTAGCAGTTCGTCGATTGTTCGCCTATGGTGAGGGGTTTGCTATTAGGCATCCTCTGATGGACATTGGGCTGCTGGTAATAGCTGCGCTTTCTTTCCTCCTAACTCAAACCGCCGGCCTAATCCAGTAAAATTATTTAACAACTACGTTGGTTGAGCCGAAAATAGCAGCTATGGCCCTAACGCTCTCTTCGTTAACATTAATTGTCTGGGGTAGTTTAATAACTTGTTTGGAATTTAACTGACCAGTGACAATCACTACTTCTGTATCGCCCGTATAGTCATCGAGTTTTTCCTTTAAGCTAACAAGTAAGGGCTGGTCATTGCTGTCATTTAACCTGATAAAAAGTCTAGGCTTGATTGAAGTTTTATTGTCCACGGGTAAATTTTTCAAGTTATTGGTATTAGATCTTGTTTTGTCAATATCTTCAGAGTTTACAAGCTTGGCTTCTTCAACCAGTATTTTCCAGTCATCAATAGCAGAGTCTGTCCTTCTATCTCTGGTTGATAATTTACCCTTAGCGAGAACTACGTTATCTCTAGTCCAGATATTAATACTCTGCTCATACGTTTTAGGAAATATGATCAACTCAATTTCACCTGACAAATCTGCAATTTTGGCAAAAGCCATCTTGGAACCATTTTTGGTTGTTATTTCTCGACATGAAGTTACAGAACCGCCAACAGTGATTACTTGCCCCTCTTTATCACCCTTCAAGCTGGATATTGGTGTTGTATTTACGCTCAAAAAGGATTCGAACTGCTCAAGGGGATGCCTACTAAGATATAGCCCAAGTAACTCTCTTTCCCAGGCAAGCTGGATATTTTGAGGGTAAGCCACCTGGGGCTCGGCCCATTTTATTTTTAGAGCAGTCTGCTGATCACCGCCACCACCAAAAAGATCTACCTGACCGCTGACAGATTCTCTCTGATAACGTGAAGCCAAGCTCAAAATATTCTCAACGTTATTAAGAAGCAACCCGCGGTCGCCTAAAGAGTCGAGAGCGCCGGCTTTAATTAGACTTTCTAGCGCCTTCCGATTTACTATATGTACGTTGACTTGTTTACAGAAATTCTCGATAGATTTAAACTTTCCTCCCGATTCGTCTCTAGCTCGTAGTATTTCTTCAACTGCACTGTGGCCGACATTTTTAACTGCATCCAGTCCAAACCGAATTTGTGATTTATCAGGTACAATACCGAACTCGTGAAATGATTCGTTAACATCGGGCGGTAAGACATCAATGCCCATATGCTTACATTCAGTGATCTCAATTGCTAGCCTATCGATATTGTCATAATCGCTTGTCATTAAAGCCGCCATGAAAGCCTCGGGGTAGTGGGCTTTTAGGTATGCTGTTTGATAAGCTATCAGACCGTAGCAGGCTGAGTGCACTTTATTAAAACAATAGGCAGCAAAGTCCTCTAGCTGTTTCCAAAATCGCTCCATAAGCTTTCGGTCTGCTTTGACCGTCTTAATAGCACCCTCAACAAAATCTTTCTTTAGTTTAGCCATAACAACTGGATTCTTTTTGCCAATAGCTTTTCGCAATGTGTCTGCCTGGCCGCCACTAAAACCGCACATTTCTTTACTTATCTGCATGACTTGCTCTTGATAGACTATTACGCCATAAGTATTTTCTAGCGCGTTCTGCATAACAGGATGTAAATACTCGATTTTTCGTAGTCCATGTTTACGAGCAATAAAATCCTCAATCCATTGCATTGGGCCGGGCCTGTACAACGCAACCATAGCAATTATGTCCTCAAAGGCAGTTGGTTTTAGTAGCTTTAGATATCTTTTCATACCAGCCGATTCAAGCTGGAAGACTCCAGTGGTTGCTCCTTTTTGTAAGAGTTCATAGGTCTTTTTATCATCTAGAGGGATTTGGTCAATTTTGATTTCCTTACCATAAACTTTCTTAACAATTCTCAGCGTATTTTTAATTATTGTCAGGTTTGATAGCCCCAGAAAGTCCATCTTTAGAAGGCCAAGGTCTTCTATCGGAAACATCGAGTACTGCGTGGCAACTGAACCGTTTTGAGCTACCTCAAGTGGGACATAATTAACAATGTCATCGGGCGCTATCACAACACCGGCTGCATGTACCCCATGACTGCGGATTGTCCCCTCAAGCTTCATTGCCAAATCAAAAACCTGCTTGGATCGGTCTATGTCCGCATATTCTCTTTTAAGTTCCGGTACTTGTTGTAAATGTATGGTCAGAGGAGTATGGCGACCCTGAATCGGGGGTGGGATCATTTTAGCCAATCTGTCAGCTTCACTATACGGAACTCTAAGGACACGGGCTACATCGCGCACCGAGTTGCGGGCTGCCATACGACCAAAAGTAACAATATTGGCAACTCGATCGCGACCGTATTTTTCTACACAGTATTCAATAACCTCGTCACGGCGGTTGTCCTGTATATCGATGTCCATGTCCGGCATACTAATACGCTCAGGATTTAAAAATCTTTCAAAAAGAAGATCGTACTTTAGTGGATCAATTTCAGTAATACGCAGAGCGTAAGCCATAATAGAACTAGCAGCGCTACCTCTACCCGGACCAAAGACTATGCCTCTATCTTTACCCCAGTTAATAAAGTCGGCGACAATTAAAAAATAGCCATTAAAGCCCATGCTATTAACCACGTCTATTTCATAAAGTGCTCGGTCCGACACATGTTTATCCAGCTTTTTCTTTGCCTCAGTAATACTAAGCTTTAAAGCCATTGCTTTAGCTATGCCGCCGTATCGCCAGGCTAATCCACGCCAGACTTGCTTTTCCAGCAGACTTTTTTCGCTTTCACCTTTCGGAGTCGGGAATTTTGGTATTAATATTTTCCCAAGCTCTATATCAACCCTACATAGGTCTGCAATTTTTTTCGTGTTTGTAATTAGGTCAGGATATTCGCCTCCCCACCTCTTTATGATTTCTTTCGGATCTGCCACATGTAGCTCAAAGTCTTTCAGGCTCATACGGTCCGTGTCCTCTAAGAAAGCTCCTGTCTGAACACATAATAAAACTTCGTGGGCATCCTGGTCTTCGTGTTTCAGATAGTGAGCATCGCAAGTAACAACTGCTGGTATGTTAAGATCTTTTGACAGTCTTAGAAGATCTTTGTTAACCCTATTTTGATCATCCCAGATACTAGGATGATCCTCATGGCCGTGGTCCTGCAGTTCTAAGTAGTAGCGATCACCAAAAACTGACCTATACCATTCGGCAGTCTTTTTTGCCTGGGTATACTGACCTTGTCTTAAGGCATCACCTACTTCTCCTTGGATACAGCCAGATAACGCAATCAGTCCGTCACTATATTTTTTAAGAAGCTGCCGGTCTATTCTTGGTCTGTAATAAAAGCCCTTTAAATTAGCCTCCGTTGTTAGGCGCATTAGATTTTGGTATCCAATGTTATTAGAGGCAAGCAACGTCAAGTGGAACGCATTGCGGTCATGCTCTGGGTCTTTATCTGTATGCAAACGAGGAGAGAGATAAGCCTCCATGCCAATAATCGGATTAATATCGAGCTCTTTGCCAGATTTATAAAATTCAATTACTCCACTCATTAAACCGTGGTCAGTGATAGCGATAGCACCCATACCGAGTTCTTTGACCCTTTCCATCAATGCTGGAATTTTGGTCAATCCATCTAATAGTGAGTACTGCGTATGATTATGCAGATGAACATAATCACTCGGTTTAAGTTTTACCCCCGTTTTGGCCATTGAATAAATTATAACTTAACGATCGTAGCTAGTTCGTAGTAAAAAATCTTTAAGCTTAGTTCTGAAAGTAGCCTTTTAGGTTTTTGATCGCAGCTTTTGCCTGTTTCATGGCTTTGTTCAGGTCCGGGTCATCAGCTTGACCAGCTTTTACACTTTTTAGTAGAGTAGCTACTTTATTCTTTGCATCCTTAGCACGAATTACAGCTTCATTAAATTCTTCGCGCGCTTTAGAACTTAAATTGACGGTTTTTTCCTTTGAGTCTTTTATCAGGGAGTCGAGTTCAAGTTGAAGATTTTGAAGTTGTTCAACTGCTTCATCCTTTACTTCATGGACTTTATCAGATATATCTTCTCTGGTTTCCTTACCGCTCTTTGGAGCCGTTAATAAACCTGCCACGTAGCCAACAGCTCCTGCGACTAATGCTCCTATAGCTATTTTCTTACCTGTATTTTGTGCTTTAAACATTCCCTACCTCTTTCTTCGAGCCAACTTTACTATATTTGTTATCAGACTTACAAACGGCATTGCCTTAGCGCTTTGTTTGACAGCCGTAGCGGCTGATTCCACACTACCTGCGACTTCATCGGCCTTCTTCAGTAGTCTGATTACATACATCAAAGCTATTGTGAAGACAATTAAAAATACTGTTAGAGCTGAACTCACAACAATTAGTAAAGTCTCGGCTGCTGTATCCATAGTTTAATTATACATCTAATTGTTTTTTAATAATCTTTTCCGCGATTTGTGGGTTGGCTTGGCCTTTAGACTTAGCCATGACTTGCCCAACTAAGAAGCTGATCGCTTTCGTCTGGCCATTTCTTATATCCGCAGTAACTTTAGGATGTTCCGCTATGACTTCAGAGACTATTTTTTCTATTTGCGATTCGTCAGTCAGCTGAAGCAGATTAAGCCGAGTGGCAAGTTCGCGCGGGCCATCAGAAGAACTCAGCAGTTCATCAAATACCGTTTTCGCTGCTGTAGAACTTAGTTCATTACTTTCAACCATTTGTGACAGCAATATTAGTCGCTGAGCATCAACTTCGGGCTCAATGTTAGCCTCAAACTCATCTTCTAGCGGCTCGGCGTGTATTAACCAAAACGCGACTCGCCTAGCATCTTGAGGCTTCGCAGCCTCGAGCACGGCTAATATCGGCCTAATGCTGGATGGACGGTCCATTATGTCTTCAATAACTTGGGCGTTAATATCTAATCTGCTAAGCTCAGCTCTTATATCCTTTGGCAATCGAGGCATATTTTTTTTAATCCTATTAATGTATCCATCCTCAAGCTCAATTGGTGGAATATCCGGTTCAGGCATATAGCGGTAGTCCTCGGCCTCTTCCTTCGTACGTTGGGCAATAGTCTTTTGTTTCGCCTCATCCCAACCACGAGTCTCCTGAACAATTTTCTGGCCTTTTTCAAGAAGTTCAACTTGCCTATTAATCTCATAATCAACTGCTGCTTCAATGCTACGAAAGCTGTTTAAGTTTTTCGTCTCTGATCTTGTCCCAAGTTTTCCGGGCTCGGAGCATACGCTAACATTTAGATCAAACCGCATATGCCCATGGTATAGGTCCCCGTCAGTTACCCCAGCATATTTCATTAAAAGGTATAGCTCACGAGC
>DASRGY010000059.1:0-4665 GCA_035650795.1 Saccharimonadales bacterium (SeqCode) | reverse complement strand
TAGCATTTCAGCTGCTCGGAGGCCTGGGCGCTCTGGAACTTTATCAGTATTTTACAAATCATAGTCTGCAGGCTCACAAGCTGGCCTTTAGTACACCCATGTGGCTGGCTGAATTGGTTGGAACAGGCATCCTTGCCCTTGCCTTGACGGCAGCTGTTAGCAAAGCTTATGACACCTTCCAGTCTTCAGTTATGTATGGTTTTGCGTATTTTGCAGGCATATTGATTGCTTCTACAGCATCAGCTGCTTATCTTAATCCCGCAATAGCTCTCGGATTGCGCAACTGGAATGCGGTTTATGTATTAGGCCCTTTGGTAGGCGGTTTAATTGGAGTCAATCTCTATAGCTGGCTGTTTGCTGGCAACCCCTTGATCGGTACTGCTACTAAAAAACGCAAGTAGTTATTCTTTTAAAAGATCTGCTTCAAACTCTTTAATACCCGCCATCGTTGGCGGGTATTTAGAAACATCAGGAAAGTCCAAGTTCATAATCCGTGCCCATACAGCTTTAACAAGAGTACTAAAGCGCGTAATTTCTTCTGGGTCGTATATAAGTTCTAAACTACTCTGTAATTTGCCGTTCACATCGGCCTCAACAAACTCTATCTTTCCCTTTTCAACCCGTAACTTGCCTTGGTAGCTGGCAGAGTTTTCAATAAGCAGCTTATAAAATAGTAGCTGCTGGCGATACTTGTGTAGTTTTATTCTTTCAAAACCATCTTTTCCCTGCCAGTTTGCAGCCGGCTTACCGGTTTTAAAGTCATATACTTCAACACGTCCACTGTCTACAAAGTGAATAATATCTATTTTGCCGCTTAAGCGGGCATCGCCAATGACTACTCCATCGTTATTAAAGCCGCGTTCTGCTAAGTCTTTAACCTCAAAAATATCTGCCTTTTCTTTCATGTAGAGGCTAAGTGCTTCAGCTCCACGTTGGCTTAGCCGTGTGTGGTCAGTTTTTTTAAGATGTTTGCGGTCTAGCATATCTTCAAAGTAGGCTTGAATTTTCTTTAGCGGCGGCAAACTGCCGCTCTGGCGCAGTCCGCTGTGCAGCCATTTAAGACTTTGGTGAATACTATCGCCATACGCAGCAGATGGGGATAGAGCTTCAGGAAATCGCAGCAAATTATGGATTAAAAAATAATACGGTCCGCCATTAGCTACATCCAAGTAGTTATTTAAGTGCGTCACACTTAGCTTGTAATCTTCTAATATTGGTGCCATTAAAGCTGGTTTATCGGCAATTATCTGGCGGAATCTATATGACCAGTCAGTCGCCAAAATTTCGGTCGCCTTAACAGACGCCGGCTTTTTAACCTCTACTGGCTGCAGATTGCTGATACCGTCAATAAAACTAAGTGCCGGTGACAATTTATTGTCTAAATCATGCGAGTAGCCGCAAATATGCAGAGTATGCTTGGCTCTTGTTAATGCTACAAATAACAGACGTAGCTTGTCGTTGTCGCTATCGCCGGCTGGTGCTATAGGCAGGTTGCGCGGCAAAGTTATACGTGATGATCGGCTTTTGGCTGTTGGACCCCATATTTCATCTTGAGCATTGATGGCAAAAACTGCTTCAAATTCCAATCCTTTAGCTTTGTAAACTGTCATCACCTGTACAGCGGCTGTGGTCTGAGTGTGCGGGTTGGCATCAACAATTTTCAGTTCTGCTGAGCGGTTAAGCTCAATAAAGTCCAGCATATCTTTTAGGCGCAGAGTTTTATTAGGTTGCCAGTACCGCAACTTTTGTCTCAATGTAGATAGTTGCCCTAGCAGAGTCAAATAGCTATCTGTCGCCTGCTCGTAGCGCTCAGTGCTAAAGTAATAATCCTTGAACGGTGATATAAACTTGTTAGGTTTTTCGGACGGTAGTTCTATTTGGTCAAACTCGCTATCAATGCCAGCGATAGCTCCTCCCATTAGTTGATCAATCATATACTCCATTGGCTCCAATCGGCTGCGTTTAGCCATAGCCAAAAACCAGGCTGTAATAGCCTTAATTTGTTTGTTATTGTGCTTGCTTAGTACATCCAGCCAGCGCTTGTGCTTTTTGTAGCATTCAAGCGATATATCAATTAACATTTGTGTCGGTAAGCCCCAAAAATCGTAGCCTAATACCTGCCCAAATAGCTCGTCAGCTTCTTCCTGGCGATTTTCTGCCAGTGCAACCACTAGTTCAGCCATTGTCGTGAGCGCTACAATCAGTGGAGCCTCCAGAATGTTTTCACGTCGTTCATAGGCCACCGGAATATGTTTTTCACCCAAATATGGCATTAGGCGTTCCAGGTACCTGTGTCTGGGGGCAATAACAGCAATCTCTTCAGGTGGGGTGCCCGATTTTATTAACCGGCTAACCTCCTCTGCTATCCAGCTATACTGGGCTAGTTCGCTTGGGAATGATTGATAATCAATAGTTTTGGACTTAAATGTCTTTGTTGGCAGCAGATTTTTTGAGCTGTTTGGTATAACAGATTCCAGCCTGTCGGTTATCTGGTCTACTACGCCTTCTGCTACCTTTAGTATTTCACTGTCAGAGCGGTAATTTTCGCTTAAAACAATCGGTTCAGTTTTATATAGCTTGGCAAACACAGCCATGTTAGATACCTCGGCGCCTTGAAAAGCATAGATAGCCTGATCATCATCGCCTACAGCCATAATATTGGGACGGCCTTCATTTACTGGGTTATTTCCCAAGGCCGTTAGTATTCTTAGCTGGGCCTTATTAGTATCCTGAAACTCATCAACAAGTATGTATAGGTATCGTTCCTGCAGATTAAGTCGCAGCTCATCACTGTTTTCTATGGCATGAACAGATTCCATCACCATGTCATCAAAATCGTATAAGCCTTGAGCGCTCATATTATCTAGTAGTTCCTGGTAGACATTAGCTAAAGCCTGCATCTTCCGCCAATTCTGGCCACCGTCATTAAATACATATTTATTTTCAGCGTTTTTTTGGCACCATCGTCTGCGCCATTCGGTTATTTTAGATGCGTAGCGTCCGCTAGAATCGGTTTGCTCTATAGCAAGTCGCAGTTCTGCCGCGCATTCACTAGAAAAGCTAGGAAAACCTAAAATTAGCTCATCTGTGGCTAACTTTTCAACGCTCTCCAGAAGTTTTTCATACTTATGCATATGTTTGGCGGCTGGCGACTGTATAAATGTTTCAGCCAGTAGTGGCGCTAGAGCATCAATCTCTTTTTTATTCTTGTTTAGCAGCAAGTGCAACTCTGCAGGGGTTACAGCATTTTGTTTTAGCCAGCTTATAACGTCTAATATGTCTTTTATAAAGATAAAGTCATCGCCTACCTTAGGACTAAGGGGGTTGCTGTGGGGTAAGTTGCAAAAGATCTCATACAGCAACTGGTAACTGCCAAGCTCATCAACCTGCTGTAGTAATTGCCTGCCGCTAAAGTGGTCCGGGTACTGGTTTATAATATCTACCCCAAAACTATGGAAGGTATGGACGGCTACATGGTAGGCTTGCCTGCCTATAATGTCGCTTAACCGTTCACGCATATTACGCGCGGCGTTATCCGTGAAAGTTAGGCAGAGTATATTGCTAGGTCCGGCATCAGTTTTGTTTAAGATGTTAGCAACTCTGGTAGATAACAGTTGGGTCTTGCCCGTTCCGGGCCCCGCAATAACAAGCACTGGCCCGTCAATCTGTTCAACTGCCCCCCTCTGCGCTTTATTTAGCGCTTTAAAAGCCCTCTGATACTCCATCACATCCTTATTTTACCTTGTGAAGCTATCAACTAGTGTGGCTAAAAAATATAATCCCAAAAGGCTATAATAAGATTAGATAGAGACATTCGATGGATGATGAACAGTATTTGAATGAATTAAAGGCTCTAATTGAAAGACGAGACGATTTTCAGTCGATAAATTTCCTTGATGAGCGCCAAAAATTTAAGATACAGACTTATTTGAGTACAGCAGAGAGAGCCTTAAAAGATAAAAGTTTTTTCTGGCAAGGAGGACAACTTGATGTAGGCTCTATGCAGCAATGCAACGCATACCTTCAAAATATTCTTAATAATCCTACCGATCAAGCCGCCGTCCAAGACAATTGGAACAATTTTGATGCTCATCACAACAATTTGGTGCAAGGTTTTGCAAACTTTCGTGCCTGGAAAGCTTCTAAAACTAGCGCCAATTTAGAAATTGGCAACTTGCGCCGTTCAGCCTCTTCAACGCTAGAGAAATTCGGGGCTTTAGAAAAAGACATTGAGGAAGCTCAAAAAACTACTGAATTTGTTAAAAATTTAACCGGGGCGCAAACTCTCCCCGCCTTTGCGAAAATATATGAAACTGAGGAAGAGAAACACATTGTCGAAGCAAGAAAGTGGCGAAACTATCTTTTCATTTCCTATGTTAGCCTCAGCATAGTTCTTGTGTTGGCATTTTTTGTCAGTTTATCTGATAGCTCCCTGCCGGAGAGGCTCCATCTTGCGGAAGACCTAAAAACAAAATATGATCTTGGTTTTCTAACGCTTAAAGTCATCTTTATACTTATATTTTATCAATTAGTTAGGTACTGTTCACGAAATCTGTTCGCACATAAACACCTGGCATATATGAGCTCACATAGAAAAAATATCCTAAACTCTCTTCAAGCAATACACTCATCAGTGCAGAACATTGATTTAAAAGATAAAATTCT
>DASRGY010000058.1:0-3314 GCA_035650795.1 Saccharimonadales bacterium (SeqCode) | reverse complement strand
ATGGATGACATGCCCGAAGGCCAAACCAGTTTGTTGACAGCAGGTGAAAACCAAGCTGCAGAAGCAACAACCGAACAGGCAATGGAAACATTAGCAGAAGCAGAGGCAGCAATCAGCGAAGCTATGACAACCATTGCTGCCAGCACGGCTGATCTGCCCGCGGCTACAGCTAATCTAGATGACTTAGCGCGGATAGATCTCCAAAATACCATCCAGGCTTCCCAGAACGCACAGAAGCCTAAAAAGGATGCAATTGTTCAGGATAGTGCAGCGCCGTTATGCTACAACTGCGGCAACCAGACAATGCGCGCTGGCACTTGCTACGTCTGCACTGCCTGTGGCAGTACCACGGGCTGTAGCTAGCAAGCCTGAAGATCCACAAAATGTATTAGTTGTATAATGTACTTAGGCTTAAGTACATTACTAAATAGGAAACCGCACAAATCAGTCTTTTGAAGCTGAAAAATAAATACTCAAAAACAAAATGTACCCTAAGTGCTCTGCAGACTATACCTGTGCCGTGGTCTTTAAAGTCTATAAGATGTCTAGAATTACCTTGTTGCGAATCTTTCAAGTGCTTACAGGTATATTTTTTATAGCAGGTGGTATATATATACTCATTCGCAGCCTTTCTACATCAACACAACCAAGCCATCAAGCTCAGCAGCCCAGCTACTCTGTTGGGCCTGCCGGTACATGGTCAACTGGCGATACAAGCTCAACAATCAGTAAAGGACGAATTGTTGATGTTTTGTGGAGCGATATTGAGTCGACGCCCGGGCACTTTGACTTTACTAAATTGGATGCGCAGCTAGATTCTACGACGGCGAAAGGACAGTATGCTATGGCTCAAGTCGAGACAGGCGAGGGTGTACCAGCTTGGCTGTCAGATCCCCACAATCAAAATTACATTACTCCGGGTTGTGACAACCTTTCATCTGTTTGTGCTGGGGTCCAGATGGATGATGGCAGCGGTGGTTTACGTAATTATCCGTTATATCTTGATCCAAAAAACCACACTCTAAACCAGGTTTACTTAGATCGCTTCCATAGTATGGTAGACGCCTTTTTAGCTCATATAAAAAAATATAATGACAGTCATGGCCATAAGATTGTTGGACTTGGCTGTCCTATTGGCAATTCAACAGACCCACACCCATATGATCCGCACGATACATATTACTTCGACAAATCCCATAACGGTTGGGGAAAATACGGCCAACCTTCATTTATTAGCGACTCCGATTGGCAGTTATTTGAAATTGGTGACAAAAATCGAGGTATTGAGGGCCAACTAACCTACTACGTAGAGGCTGCGAAAACTAAGAGTCCTGATACGCCGTGTCTGATTAACGCTAATCACAACCGCACAACCGCTGATTTTGCTTTAAACACTCTTCCTGACGCCTGGTTAAAATTGAGCCGCATTGGTGACCGCTATGATAACAATAATGAACTAAATGACGATGCCTATTATGTTTCAACTAAAACCCGCGAAAAATTTGCTGATGGTCATATTGTACGCACGCGATCGGAAATGGATTTAACCTACTGCCATACAAGGCGTGGCGATCCTACATGTCGGGACGGTTGGTTCACAGCAGCACCAGTCTGGCAGATGTATTGGTCACAGTTGTGGGCTCTGGATCGTGGTCTGGACATGCATGACCAAAAACCGTTTGATCTGGAAAACCTAGACTTCGGCAAAGCCTACGGACTTTTCAACCAATATGCTGGCTATAAATCACCTCAAGATAGCCCGGGTGTCTGGATTGCTTTCCGTGATAACCTTGATACCGCCGATACTACTCGGTTTCCGGCCTGTGATCCAGTTAGGCCACCAGCTTGTTATGGCGCCTATAAGAACGGTACCAATGGTGACCGCTATCGAGCTATAGAGTCGCAGTTCTTACAATACGGTGTCCAGAAACCAGATGATAGCCGAAACTCAAGCTATGCAGACTATCATCGCCCCGAGCTTGGTGATACCGACTGGTGGGGCTTAGAAGATGTGACCAATAATACATATAAAGGTAATTATTCTATGTGGCTGTCTATGAAAGACCCAGATGGGACCTCGCAAGGGTTATGGCGGGTGGGCTGCTCCGGAGTTAGCTTAGGTAGCTGTAAAGAACCCTATGGACGATATGCTCGACGTTTTGATCATACATCCGGCAAAAATAATTTCTATCTTGATATTGACAACCGGTTTTTTGGTGATCAAGGTACTCACTCAGCCGATATTAAGGTTACCTATTATGACCTCGGAAGTGGTTCTTTCTCTGTGAAGTATGACGATGTAGAACATAAAGGAAAATTTGCGGGGGATCCTGTGAAGTTACAAAACAGCAAAACATGGAAAGAAGCGGACTTTACTGTCAACGATGGTGCTTTTAATAATGGTTTGGAAAAAGGTTCGGATATTATCTTGCAAAATGAAGATCCGAGCCAGGATGTTATTTTTCATATGGTTGAGGTTCAAAGAGGCTCAAATAACTCTGCCCAATCCAGCAAAACAGCCATGCCGGGAGCTTCGCAGGCTTTAAATAATAATCAAAAAAAAGCGCTTAGTTTAAATATAGGTAGCTCCTCAGGAACAGGAAATAGTCATACTAAAAACCATGCTGTAATTAAAGTAGCGACATCTATTTTTGGTACAGCAGTAGTGTTGCTGGGCATTGGTTTCTTGCTACATGCTGGAGGGGTAAATTTGCTGCCAAAGAAATTTAAGAAAGAGCCTTATAATAATTCTGTTACAATGAGTTTATGAGAGTTGTGGTTTTGTATCACCCTAGGAGTGACCACGCCGGAGTAATTGAAGACTATGCTCGTGATTACAAGAAGATTAAAAATCGTGAGCTAGAGTTTATAAGCCTTGATTCTGTAGAAGGCGCTGATATGGCTCGTCTCTACGACGTTGTCCGTTATCCGGCCATCTTGGCCATTGCTAACGATGGCAGTCTGCAAAAACTCTGGCAAGGCCTGCCATTGCCGCTAATGAGCGAGATAGATGCTTATACCCTTGATACAGAAATGACTTTTGCCCAAGCTCAGATGTTATCCATCTAACCTCTGTTATTTAGGGCTTTTTTAAGTTAGAATCAATACATTGTGAGCGAGGTAAAAAAGTCAGTTACGGCTGCGGCCGAAGAAAAAATTCTAGCTACATGGGCTAAAGAAAAACTCTTCGAGCAAACTCTTAAGAATAGGCAAAGTGCGCCTTACTTCAGTTTTTATGATGGTCCGCCATTTGCCAGTGGTGAACCGCACTACGGACACTTAGAGCAAACAGCAGTCAAAGACTCCATTGCCCG
>DASRGY010000057.1:0-3291 GCA_035650795.1 Saccharimonadales bacterium (SeqCode) | reverse complement strand
CTAAATGAAAATGAACGTGAATTCGCGTTTAAAACCTTACTTTATCTGCGCCTCTATAGTAAGCTTGTTGACCCTAAAGCTCTGAACCGATACGTAGAAATTTTAGCTCGAAGTGGTGATTATAGGGACAGAAATGTTGCGCGGTTTATGTCTAGGGATAGATGATTCGAGCAAGCCATATCGTATAGGATATTGATTTACACGGAATACTTTCACTTACCAACGGCGTAAGAGTTGACAGGGCACAGATATATATGTTATAATAAATACAACACTGCCCATTAAGGTAGTGCTAAGGTATAATTTATTAGTCATATGGCCAAACGCAAAAAAAAGCGAAACCCGAAAAAAAATGACGAGCAAAAGACCTCAGGTTTTTGGCGTGGCGTTGGTGCGGTTAGCCTTATTATTGCCGGTATTGTACTAGCCTTTGGCAGCTTTATTTCTGCGCCTATCCCGCAAGGTTTTTGGAATAGTGTATGGGATTTGTTTGGCATTGCTACTATTATTGTTCCGTTCACTCTCATTTATCTTGGTGCATTGAAGTTCATTACTGAAGACCAACAAATTCCATTATCTAAAATGGCCGGTAGCATCGGTTTGGTGGTCTTTTTGTCTTGTTGGCTACACACGGCCTTTATGCATCACAACGGTAGCCCAAATGTTTGGGTAGGTGGCCACGGTGGTAGCGTAGGCAAAGCAATTGGTGACGTTTTGGCTGGGGCTTTAGGCAAGTTTTTGGCATCACTTGTTTTCTTTGTATTAACCATTTTTGCAGCCTTCTTCACGTTTAAGATCGATCCACGCATTCTACTTAAACTCCTAGGTGTCTTTAGTAGAGAAAAGCCTGAAGGCGAAGAAGATTTGGCAGCGCTCAAGAATAAAATGCCAGACTTTCAATTAAATGAAGGCGTACCGGTTGAGCACCACAACCCCAACGCTGCTAGAATGACTTCACTAAAAAATACAGCTCAGAAATTAACTCCTGATGAGGATCATGCTGCACTAACTACAACCAGTGATCCGGATTGGCAGTTTCCACCACTTAGCCTTTTATCTGACAAACAGGATAAGGCTGATGCCGGTGACGTAACCGGTAACGCTGAAATAATTAAAGAGACATTTGCCAATTTTAATATTGATGTAGCTGTTGAAGGCGCTAATGTTGGCCCGCGGGTAACCCAGTACACCCTCAAACCACCAACCGGTGTTAAACTATCCCGCCTGACCGCTTTAGAGAATAACCTTGCGCTTGACCTGGCTGCTCCGAGTATTCGCATGGAGGCACCAATTCCGGGTAAACGTGCTGTTGGTATTGAAGTCCCGAATGTTAAACCAGCGACTGTTACAATACGTAGCCTCTTGGGCAGTTCACAATGGCAAGAGCTAAAAAGCCAGCTTGGCCTGACAATTGGTAAGGATATTTCTGGTACGCCGGTCGTGGGCAATCTGGAAAAAATGCCCCATCTTTTGATTGCCGGCCAGACGGGCTCTGGTAAATCTGTTATGATCAATACTCTTTTAACCAGTTTGCTGTATCGCAACAGCCCTTCCGAGCTCAAGTTAATCTTGGTTGATCCCAAACAGGTTGAGATGAACCTTTATAAAGATATCCCACACTTAATTGCTCCCGTGATCCACGAGCCGGAAAAATGCATTAGTGCACTTAAATGGGCAATAGCTGAGATGGAGCGCCGTTTGCGGGCTTTTGCAGATGTCGGGAAGCGCAATATAGCTGAATATAACGATGTCAAAAAAGAAGAAGGCATGCCATACATCGTAATTGTAATTGATGAGCTTGCTGATTTAATGATGATGGCTGCCCGAGATGTTGAAGCTCTGATTGTTCGGTTGGCACAAAAAGCCCGTGCTGCAGGAATTCATTTGGTAATTGCTACACAGCGACCGAGCGTCGACGTTATAACGGGGTTAATTAAGGCTAATATCCCTGCACGTATTGCTTTTACAGTAGTCAGTCAGGTAGATTCCCGGACGATCATTGACCGTGCCGGTGCCGAGAAATTATTGGGTTCCGGAGACATGTTATTTAATATCCCGGAATTTAGCAGTTCAAAGCGTGTACAGGGTGCATTGATATCAGATAGTGAAACAACTAAAATCTGTGATTTTTTACGTGGCCAGCGCCAGCCGTCATATGACGAAGAAGTTGTTAGTCAGCCTGTGCAACTGACCGGTAAAGCTGCCGGAGTATTAAGTAGCGGCGATAGTGGAGACGACCCGCAATGGAAAGATGCCGTTGAGGTTGTAGTGACTAATGGTAAAGCCAGCACGAGCTTGCTGCAACGTAAACTGCGCATTGGCTATGGCCGGGCTTCACGCTTGATTGACATGATGGAAGAGCAGGGGATTATTGGCCCAGCCGACGGCGCTAAGCCACGCCAGGTTTTAGTGCGTAGTATGGATGAGGTATTCGGTGGGGTAGAAGATGATGCCGAACCAGTAGCCGCCGGAAAATCTGATGAAGCTGAAGATGTCTATGACGACATGCCCGACGAGTAGTCCCAGCTTGTCCAAAGAACTATATTCTTATATAATAATCATATGGACGGGAGTACGATCAGAATCACTTCTGATAATGCGCGTAGCATTCGGGTTATAGATTATCGTCATAAACTACGTGATAATCTAGCAGATTATCTAGATATTATTCAGGATCTTCTGACTTATGCCCAAGAAATCCCTTCAGGCAAGCAGCAAGAAGAACTTCTGGATACTATTGATAGAATGATTGATCATTATAAAGAGTTAGATGAAAGTATCGAAAAAGTGGTGGGGCCGGATGGTCTACAATGAGTCGCACTACTGATGCTGTAAATAAACGCCTGGAAGAGCTAGAAGATCTTCGCAAATCCCTCGAGGGCAGAACCAAAAAAGATACTAACGTTTCAATAATTGTCGACACAAAAACTAGGGATTTCTTAGCTAGGGGCGTAGTAATTGCTTTCTTTAGCCTACTCGCGGTTATTATTATCGGTGTTCCTCTTTATGACGCTTTTGTCGCTAGCGATAAAAGGCTAGACCTTACAAATATCTTGCAGCAATATAGTTCAATTTTAGGACCAGTGCTGGGCTTTGTTCTCGGCTACTACTTCAAGTCAAAGGAGTAGATGTATTGACTAAACTAGATACTTATGTTCATATTAGACTAATATGAAGGAGTTTGTTGATTTACCTCTTTATAATATAGAGGTAGGAAATCTCCGGCAAGAATTGGGCAGTAGCCTACTTGATCTAATGTGCCTGCCTTCTGAAGAGCATGGTAAGGTTTAT
>DASRGY010000056.1:0-4302 GCA_035650795.1 Saccharimonadales bacterium (SeqCode) | reverse complement strand
ATGGCAGCAAAAATTATCGGATGGACCTCTGAAATTTGAGACCTCATCTGACTGATAATCGCATTAAGGTGCGGGCTCTCCGTAACGTTCGCCTTGTAGAAGGCTGCTCCATCAATCGAAACCTTGAAGCGCATACGGTGGCCTGCTAATACGGCATATGCAGCTATGCTGTACTGCCCGGCTTCTTGAAGGGCACTATATAGTTGTAAGCTAAGATCAAAACACTCAATAAACTGGTCTGCTAAGCCTGAGTCTTCAATCTCTGTCGGGACGTCATATCCCCATCGTGGTGACGGTTGTTGCAGTGTGATGTTGCGAGGTTTTAGTTGTGTAATTAGAGATTCCAGTGTAATGAAGTCATCAACTATGTCGAATTGATAGTTTGTTTTTTCTAAGATATTTATAGGTTCCAGATTATAAATGTCTTTAAGGGCTTGTGATTTTTTATTGTAGGGCCATTGATCAATTTCGCTTGCTAATTTTTGCAATTCTGAATTGGAATGCGAGAAGAGGTAATCGGTCAGTAAGTTGAATTCATTGCGTGGCCAAGTCTCAAGTAAGTGCACCCTATTTTCGTCTAATGACAGCTGGTAGTCGCTGCTAATGGGTAGTTGATCTAATATTTGATCTACTACTTTAGCCCTAGTTCTGTTTACTTGTTTTTTGGTGTTTTTGCTGTCAATCTGTTGTAAAAATTGCCTTAGTTCAGGGAGGCTAGTATATTTAAGATGATTATTGATATTTGTTAAGATATCACCGTCTCCGGTGATCTTGATGTTTGCTAGTGCCGCTAGAGGGTAAACTGCGACTAATTTTTTCTTGGTTCTATTAATAAGATTACGACCGTCTTTAGAGGTCGGTCTTTTAGCCTCAAGCTGTTTAGACATATTGTTATGCAGGATAATTAGCTGCCTGATGGTAGAGTTGTATGTTTCAGTAAGTTTTGGTGGAAGCATTGGAGGAATATAGTAATTAAGCCTGATTTCATTGCTGCCTGGCCAATCAATAGTTTTATCAACTGTGATACTAGGGATAGATAGAAGGTTAGCGATAGACAGCAAGCTCAAATCCTTAACTTCTAATTGGTCAATTGGCTGTAGTTTAGTCTGAGATTTATCAGTCTTTTGGCTTGTTGCAGGTGATGTATCCCTGCTTTCGTTGAGATTTATCACTGTTCCTTTGCCGCTGCGAGTTGGGTTGGGCAGTAGTGGCTTCAGGATGCTCCAGATACGATTATTAATTTCTGTGACAGGAAATATTTTACCTTCATCTGAACATTCAATTGCTTTAAAATCCTTAGCAAATAGCTCGCATAAAGTATCATAGGTTGTCACAGCCTTAGATAAGTGTTCGATGTCTCCCTCGTGCTCATCCTGGGTGCGTCTAGTGTAGCTTCTGGGCTGTTTCTTTTTAACAAGCTCATAGGCTACTTGAGCTGGAACGCGCAGGAAGAAATTGACTGTTGGACGTGGTATACCCAACAGTTGGAACTCTAGACTGTCCGCCCAGACAAAAAATCCACGCTGCTCGGCGGTGTTTGCAAACTTTGCTCCCTGATGAGCCATGTTAGAACCAACATACCTATTTGCCAGTACAATTTTACCGTCTGCCAAACTTTGTCTAATCTGTGGGGCGGCTTCATAGCGGTCAAGCGCATAGAAAAGCGAAGCAGTATATGGGCTAACTTCTGAGGCTGGGCCGTACTCTCCATTTAAATATCGGGTGACAAAATAACTTGAGGCTTGGTCATAGCGTGGAAAGTCATAAATATCCACCTCATAACCTGCTGCCTTTAATCTCTCAGCAGTTAACTTGAACTGTGTGGCCTTGCCCGAGCCATCAGAACCTTCAAATACAACAAATATACCTTGGTTCATATTGTTTGTAACTGTAATTATACCAACACATTGGTTAAGCAGATACGCTTGAAAAATTGCTACGGCTTATGTAAAACTTCCACGTAAATGAGGAGCCATAAATTCGTTAGCGATATTTTAAGAAAATACAATATTGACTACGATTCAGTGCTGCCGGTTCAGAGAGGTTACCGTAACCTCGTTTTTCCAATAAAGAAATCAGATTCAACACTACTTAACCTAATAATTTACAAGAATGAGGATAATATAATCAGTCGAATTACTACTGCTAATAGTATCTCCAACTATCTTGCATTTAATGGGCTTCCGGTCAGGCGGACTTACGACGATAGAATTTTGGTGCTAAAAAGCATCTCAGGGATAAGACACGTGAGCTTATATGAATATTTACACGGCGATACTATACCTTGGGATGCCTATACCCGTCAGCACATTAAATTACTTGGCCAATATATGGCAAAAATTCATACGCAGCTTAAGGGCCAAGTAATTCAGGTCCCCTCTGTTGAAGAAGAGTATCTACAGATCTGCTCACGAATGCAGCTTTATTTTTCTGATAACGGAGTTAAGTCAGCACTTGGGCAGAAGCTCGGTATCACAATCGAACCTAATAAAGTCAGTCAGTATATCCAGATACTAAAATTAAGCAAAAAATTAAAAGGAAGACAGCTTCTACACATGGACTTTGTGCGCAGTAACATTTTATTTAGCGAGAAAGAAAAGCTTGATATAAGCGGCATCATTGACTTTGAAAAAGCAGCGTTTGGGCACCCGATATTCGATATTGCACGGACACTAGCCTTTTTATATGTAGATTGCAATAAACCCCCGGTGAAGATACATAGATATTTTTTAATCGATGGTTATATACGCCACGGTAAAGGTAAGTTTAGCAACATACTTTTTCACCATACCCATGATCTGTTAACACTGCTTATCGAGATCTTCTGGTTTTATGATTTCTACAAATTTTTAAGGCACAACCCTTATGAAGATCTTGCACACAATAAGCATTTTCATAAAACAAAAGAGTTTTTGCTCACCAGTGGGGCCATTACCGCACGGTAGCCAAACTCCGTAAAAAAGTGTTAAAGTAAGTCTAAATTAGTAACGGGAGTATGGGGTAGTGATGGCTACATCTTGGAAGAAAAGACTAGTAGCGCAGAGTGATCTTATGACACTGCATGAAAAATTAAAGGCGGCTGGTAAGAAGATCGTTTTTACGGCGGGTTCATGGGATCTTTTACATGTCGGGCAATGCCGCTATCTGGAAAAAGCCAGAGAGCACGGAGATGTATTAATTGTGGGAGTTAGCAGCAATGAAGCCATACGCAAGGTTAAAGGCCCCAACAAGCCAATACTTGATGAAAAAATTCGGGCCGAGATGCTATCCTACGTCCGTCCTGTTGATTTTGTTACCATTCTACCTGAACCTTCCTGTCAGCCTTCTTTAGGCTTGCTCCAGCCCGATATTTTTATAACAGTCAAGGAAGAGTGGACGGGTAATTACAAGGAATCAAAAGAATATAAAACTGTTACCAAATACGGTGGGAAAGTTGTCATGATTGACAGGCAGTCCACTACTCTTTCAACAACTAAGATAGTCCAAAGAGCCATTGGAGGGCATTTGGGCGAAATCTTTAAAGAATTTATGGAGCTTAGGAAAGATCCGCTAAAAGAAAGATAAAATATGGCACAAAAATTGTCTCCTGAAGAGCAAAAAAAGCAGGAATATTATCGTGATGCCCGCGTCTCCGGGAAGTACGACAAAATATGGCAGTCAGTCGGCAAATGCGTGTTCTGTGACCTTAATGAAAAATATGTTTTTTTTGAAGAGGGCGGCATAGCCATGACCATTTCTCTGTATGCTTACATTGATGGCCATTTTATGATTGTACCGCGTCGTCATGTAAGATCTGTTAAAGAACTGACACCTCTAGAATGGCAGACTATTCGTAAATTTATGTACATTGCTAAGAAAATTATCCGCGAAGTCCACGGCATCAAAGGCATGCAGACAATCTTAAAAGAAGGCCAGGACGCTCAGAGTACTGTGCAACACATCCATTTTCACTGCATTCCTTTCGATGCGCCGGATTTGAGTACCTGGCATTACCGTCGTCTTAAAAATACGCCTTATGAAAATGTGTCAATTTATAAGAAGAACCACAAAAAAATAACCCAGTTGAGCCAGCGTTTTGATAAAAGGTATAAAGATGGAAAAGTTTGATTGGTCTGATCTTGCTTTCGCTGACAAAAGTGCCATAAAAAAACTTAAGGCAACTTTTATCATAGCGCCCAGGCAGATTTCCCAAAATCGCTTTAAGCAACTATTAAAGGAGAATTTAAACGAGGCAAACATACTTTTAGGCATCTCCAAAGAACCCTACGTTCTGGGTTTGGAAGGACAGTTGCACTTTACAAT
>DASRGY010000055.1:0-4358 GCA_035650795.1 Saccharimonadales bacterium (SeqCode) | reverse complement strand
AGTTCTGACCCGCACGAATGGAGTAATCATATGGGTACTGTCTCGACGAAGAGCTCGGTGAAAGTGCATTGACGGTAAAGATGCCGTCTGTCCGCAGCAGGACGAAAAGACCCCGTGGAGCTTTACTACAGTTTGGCATTGAGCCGGGGATATACATGTGTAGGATAGGTGGGAGACTTTGAAGCCCAGGCGCTAGCTTGGGTGGAGTCATCGGTGAAATACCACCCTTGTGTATCTTTGGTTCTTACTTGAGCCGTTATCCGGTTTGAGGAAAGTGTCTGATGGGTAGTTTAACTGGGGCGGTTGCCTCCTAAAGAGTACCGGAGGCGTTCAAAGGTTGGCTAACTACGGATGGAAATCGTAGTGATAGTGTATACGCATAAGCCAGCTTGACTGTGAGGCTTACAAGCCAAGCAGGCACGAAAGTGGGAGTAAGTTATCCGCTGTCCGTACATTCGTACATGAGTGTGGTATCGGCAGCGCTTTCGTATAAAAGTTACCCCGGGGATAACAGGCTTATAGCGCCCAATAGTTCACATAGACGGCGCTGTTTGGCACCTCGATGTCGGCTCATCACATCCTGGAGGAGAAGCCCTTTCCAAGGGTTCGGCTGTTCGCCGATTAAAGTGGTACGTGAGCTGGGTTCAGAACGTCGTGAGACAGTTCGGTTTATATCCGCTGTGGACGCTAGGAAATTTGAGAGGACTTGTCCCTAGTACGAGAGGACCGGGACGAACGCACCTCTGGTGTACCAGTTGTTCTACCAAGGGCATTGCTGGGTAGCTACAGTGCGGAACAGATAAGCGCTGAAAGCATATTAAGCGCGAAGCTGGCCTCAAGATTAGATTTCCCTATGACCTCCCAGAAAGACTATCTGGTTGATAGGCACTAGGTGTAAGCACGGTGACGTGTTCAGCCGAGGTGTACTAATAGAGGCATTGACTTTTTGTGAATCCTCATCCGCAACGTGTTCTTGCGAGAGCGGGTGAGGATAAGTGCTATTGACTAGCTATTGGTAATCAGCAATAATGACAACTGTTGTTTGGCTGGTTACGTCGTTTGCTTAACAACACAAGTGCTATAATATAAGTGGAAGTTCTTTGCGAGAGACTTTGACTTTAAAAAATCATTTGGAGATCTGTCTGGGGCTTGTGCTGAAATGAAGCGCAAGGAAGTAGCGAGGAACGAGCGAACCGTACTTATGTTACGGGCAGCGAGTGACTGAGAGTTACTGACGTAGCGATTCGTTCAGAGCCGAGAGGTACAACCAGCTTGTCTGGTTGGCAGTCTCGGTGGCACAAGTTCCAGATTGGTCTCCATGGAGAAGGGGAAACACTGGTTCCCATCCCGAACACCAAAGTTAAGCCCTTCATCGGTTACAATACTTGGGTTTTAGCCCTGGGAAAATAGCACGAGGCCAAATTTTAGGAGAACCCGCCGAGAGGCGGGTTTTTCTTTAACTTCTGTATCACCTGATTTTCTATTATGACTAAATCATAGCAGTCTAGAAAATAATATATTCCTATGATGTAATAACATTATGATTGAACTTGGTCCGGTGGAGGTTACGGGTAGCCATACAGGGGTGATAGAACTTTTCGGGCGGCCTTTTGAGATACCGGAATTAGAACTTGCCGGACGCTTGATGTTAGTGCAAACAGTTAAGCCACCTGCCGGAAGAATCGAAGTTTATTTTGATGATGAAGATGGTCCATATGATGGCCGCCAACTCGTAAAGCACGGTGACGAGCTAGACATATTGCCAGCGGTACATTCTGATCAAACTGCCGAAGAGTTAATATTGTCTGCTCTAGATGCGATCGATGACGAAGTAGACGTTGTACAGGATGAGACACGTCAGCAGATTCTTGAGCGTTGGCCCGAACTTGGCGATATGTAGCTATATCGCATAAGCGAAAAGCATGACTAGCATCAGCGCAAAAATAGCATTACCCAATAGGGTTTATAGTTTATGTGATTCCGCCGGGTGGAATATAGAGCTTGCTATCAAGATCAGGGACTCGGGTCTTTAGTTCTATTATTTGTTCTTCTGACAGGCTTGCTGGTCTTCTGCCATTTTTTAAGAAGAGACAAACGTCGTCAATCATGCCCTCGCAGCTAGTGCGGCCCTGCATTTCAGCTTTGGGGAAACAGCACCCAACGGTTGCACTACCTATCGCCCAGAATTGACAATTCTGGCCTAGGTTTTCCTCTGTCGGATAAAAATTTGGTCCTGCCACAATTGTCACTTTAATGTTTTCCAGCTTTAATGCAAGCACTAGCAGAAAGGCAGAACAAAACCGGATCTAATATATTGACTTTCTAAGAAGTTTATGCTAATGTAGTAATTGTTAACTAAAAATAAAAAATGTTACTAGAAGCTCCTACCATTAAATTATTATCGGCCGGCGAAGAACACTCCCAGCCTGTTGAGAAAATAGACCCAGAAGCACTAAAAAAAGAAGCTGCAGGCGATTATGCCGTGGGCATTGCTCTTAATGATCCAGATAAAAGATTAGAAGCTATACGCAAGATGGAACAGGCTGAGGAAGCCTTACGGCAAGTCCGTCCGGAAAAGTAATTAATTAGCCTTTGTAATATCTAGCACTCTGGCTTTAGGTAAGCTAGCTAATAAGTGGCCAGGTACTAGGAGTTTTGAATCCCGGATTCCACTACCAATAATGATTTGCTTAGTTTTATCTACGTTAGAGTCAATTAAAATCGGCCAGTCAGCGGGTAAGCCAATTGGGGTTATACCGCCGTACTCCATTTTTGTTAAAGCTACAGCATTACCCATCGGCGCAAAAGATATTTTACGAGCGTCTAATTGTTTTCTGACGATACCATTAACATCAGCTCGAGTAGTTGCTAGGACCATGCAGGCTGCATACCAAGATTTGTCTGCCCGCTTAGCCTCCACGACTACACAATTAGCTGAAACATCCATGCCAATGTTGTAATGATCACAGAATGCTGCCGTGTCGGCCAGATCAGGATCGATCTTGGTAACTAAAACATCCTTTAGATTGTTATCCAGTATCGCTTTTTTTACTGCCGGGGCAACCAGATCAAAATTATCCTCAACCGGACTAAAATCTAACCGTCCAAACTTCATTTTAAAATTATACTCTACGAGGAAGCAGAAGCTTGCCGGCGGCGTGCATAGCTTGGGCGCGGTGGTAGTTAATGCGTTTATTTAGCCAACCTGTTCTTAGTTGGCTAAATCTGGAATCTGGACTTAGTTTAAGGGCACGGTCGCCAAGTAGGTTTGCTCTTGCAAAGTGGTATGACCGACGTGCTTCATGTAGATCATCCATCAACCAGGGTCGATCCATTGAGGCGATACGCAGTCTATTGATTCTATCTCTTTGGGCGATAAAATCTCCCTGTTCAGCTTTCCAGGCAGCTACTCTTGCATGAAGCCTTTCTGCGCGTTCTGAGGGAGGTGCGTAGCGTCGCCAATACTCCAAACGTGCAATGCCGTTAATTGTTAAAACCAGTAGATTACTTGGGTGGAACTGGCTACGTTCAGGGTTGGCTTGCAGTTGCGGAGCTTCCGAATGCATTTTTATGTTTTAACATTATACGCCTTATTTAGCAAGTATAAACATCAATAAAACTAGAAACCTATTCTGCTACAGGGCCTGTAGCTTCAGCCTCAGTAGTCTCCGAAGCTGGTTCGGCTAAAAGTTCTAATCTGCGACCTAATTCGGCTACAGCGCAGCTGCCTATTTGAGGATCGTCTTTTGGGTGTTCGTTGCCACATGTCCAGACTACGTCGCCATCGCTTCTTAAAGCGCATTGTTCAGAATCCCACCAGCACGGTACCTTATCTACTTCTATACCTATGACTTGTGTCTCAGGGGTTCTCGCAATCTCTGGAGTTTTATGCATAGGAATATTGTCTGAAAAATATGTTAGCTATGCAAGCATGAGCTGAATGGGAAATAAATTATGCTAGGCCTTTATCCCTGAGCTCTTTAATAGCTTCTTTAGTCTTGCCGAGCTTTAGGCCCATGCCCTTTAGGACTTTATCAGTTTTGCTGAACTGTATTTGGTCATATTGGACGATTTGGACACGGTTGCCCCAGGGATCTCTAAAGTCCAGCCGGCTGCCCACCACCTCTACACCTGCTTTTTTAAGCGCTTGACGCATCTGCTCTTTATCCTCGACCACAAATCCAAAGTGGGCCTCTGGATCTGGCGCGTTATCATCCTCAAACGCTAAAAATTGGTCGCCCATGTCAATTTCTACATGTCCGGGCTTGCGCTCTCTGATTTCAAAATCAAAAAACTTACTGTAAAATTCTAGGGCTTCGTCGATGTTGCCGACCTTGAGAGCCACATGGTTTATGCCG
>DASRGY010000054.1:0-14180 GCA_035650795.1 Saccharimonadales bacterium (SeqCode) | reverse complement strand
ATTTAGGCCAACTGCTGGTACTTCGTATGTTCGTATTCTGAACACTCTACCCCTGTTAGTGAAGAATAAAAGATAATCATGTGTTGATGCATTAACAACATGTTCAATAACATCCTCTTCCCTCGTGGTCATTCCGCGCCGGCCCTTTCCACCTCGACCTTGGCGCTTATAGTCGGCCACTGAAGTCCGCTTTACATAGTTAGCTGACGTAAGAGTAACTACAACTTGTTCGTCAGGTACAAGATCCTCTTCACTTAAACTACCTAATTCCTGAGCAACTATTTTGGTTCTGCGAGTATCCCCAAACTGCTCTTTTACTTGGACTAATTCGTCTTTAATAATCTTTAAAATCTTTTTCTCATCACCGAGAATGGACTGTAGTTGAGCAATAAGTTTTACCAATCCTGCTAGTTCGTCTTCTATTTCTTTGCGCTCTAACCCTGTCAGCCGGCGTAGCTGCATGGATAAAATTGCTTGAGCCTGAATTTCTGTAAGCTTAAACTTTTTAACCAGGTTAGTTTGTGCTTCTTCACTAGTTTGGCTGGCGCGTATTGTTTTAATCACCTCATCTATATGATCTAACGCAATTTTCAGACCTTCCAGAATATGGGCGCGTTCTTGAGCCTTTCTAAGTTCAAATTCTGTACGACGTCTGACGACAATCTGGCGGTGCTTAATATATTCGGTAATGATGTCCTGTAGGCCTAATACTCGGGGCTGGATCCCGTCCACTAATGCCAGCATATTGTAGTGGAAGGTCATTTGGAGAGGTGTTAGCTTATAAAGTTGGTTGAGTAACTTTTTAGGGTAGGCATCTTTTTTAAGATCTATTACGATTCTTACTCCTCCCCTAGAGCTCTCATCACGGATATCGCTAATACCAGCTATTTTCTTTTCTCTAACTAGATCAGCAATTTTCTCAACTAATCCGGCTTTGTTAACGGCATAAGGGATTTCAGTAATAATAATGCGATTACGGCCGCTTTTAACTTCTTCCACTTCGGCTACGCCCCTGACGACCACCCCGCCGCGGCCGGTTGCAAAGGCCGTGCGGATAGACTCTTTGCCGTAAACTATTCCTCCAGTTGGAAAATCTGGCCCTTTTACGTGTTTTATTAGATCGTCGATAGTAGCTTCTGGGTTATCTATTTGTTCGATTGTGGCATCTATTACCTCAGTTAAGTTGTGTGGTGGTATGTTTGTAGCCATACCAACGGCAATTCCCAGCTGGCCGTTAAGTAGTAGATTAGGAACTTTAGCTGGTAAGACTTCTGGTTCTTGCTGCGTGCCATCAAAGTTATCCCTAAACGGCACTGTTTCTTTGTCTATATCTTCAAGCAAGGCCTCGGAGGCTTTGGTCATGCGGGCCTCGGTATAACGGTAAGCAGCTGGCGGGTCACCGTCCATCGAACCAAAGTTTCCTTGGCCGTCAACTAACATATAACGCGTGGAGAATGGTTGCGCCAGTCTGACCATAGCATCATAAATAGCGGTATCGCCGTGTGGGTGGAATTTACCCATTACATCTCCTACTATTTGGGCACTCTTGGTGTATTTAGAGCCACTCCTAAGCCCATTTTTGTCCATGACGTATAAAATACGTCTATGAACCGGTTTGAGGCCATCGCGCACGTCTGGAAGTGCACGGGCCACAATGACACTCATGGAGTATTGAAGGTAGCTATTCTCCATCTCGTCCTCAACACTTCGGTTAAGGACTATCCTCGAGTGTTTATCAGCAGTAGGCAGGACACCTTTAGCTCTATCATCCATCTTAAATGTCCAAATCCTTTACGAATTTTGCGCGGCTCTGGATGAAGTTTTTGCGCATTTCTACCTCTGTCCCCATCAGTTTGGAGAAGATAGCGTCAGCCTTTTCGGCATCTTCGATCTTAACTTGAGCCAGTACACGGTTAGACGGATCCATGGTTGTCTCCCACAACTGGTCAGCATTCATCTCACCCAAACCTTTATAGCGCTGAACACTTACTCCAGCTTGCTTGATCTTGTCATCATTTTTATCAATCTTAACGGCTTTAGCCTTACGCTCTTCAATAAGTTTATCCAGAAGCTCATCGAGCTCCTCTTCGGTTTGGACGTATTGGCGTTTTTTGCCGATTGCAACTCCAAATAGAGGTGGTTGGGCAGCGTATAGATGGCCGCCTTCAATAACCGGACGCATGTGGCGGAAAAAGAGTGTCATCAAAAGTGTCCTGATGTGACTGCCATCTACATCGGCGTCGGTCATGATCACAACCCGCTCATAGCGGAGGCCACTCATATCAAACTGTTCTTCGATCCCTACACCTAAGGCTTTGATCAGGTTCAAAATCTCTGAATTTGCCAGCATCTTGTCTAAGCGTGCCCGCTCGACATTTAAGACCTTGCCGCGTAGAGGTAAGATAGCCTGAAAATAGGAGTTGCGGCCATCCTTGGCACTACCACCAGCAGATAATCCTTCGACTATAAACAGTTCAGCCTGGGAGCGATCTTTAGTAGCGCAGTCAGCTAGTTTACCAGGCAGGTTCGCACCTTCAAGAGCCCCCTTACGGATAATGTTATCCCGTGCCGCGCGAGCGGCTTTGCGGGCGCGAGCAGCAAGCAAGCCTTTGTTAACAATCTTGCGGCCAATTGCCGGATGTTCTTCCATGTAATAGGTCAACCACTCACCAACCACTTGCTCTACGTAACTTCTTACTTCCGGGTTGCCTAGTTTGCTCTTGGTCTGGCCTTCAAACTGGGGATCAGTTAGTTTTACCAAAATGACAGCAGTTAAGCCTTCGCGGACATCGTCGCCAGAGAGGTTCTCTTCTTTTTCTTTAAGTAGACCGTTTTTGCGGGCGTAGTCATTAATAACTCTCGTCAGAGCAGTTCTGAAACCTGTCAGATGGCTACCGCCATCAGGATTATAAACATTGTTTGCAAATGCCATAGACGTTTCTGAAAAGGAATCCGTATATTGCAGTGCAATTTCTACAACAGCGTCTTCAATCTGTTTCTCAACATAAAATACATCATCGTCGAGGGCTTCTTTGCCCGTATTAAGATGTCGCACATAGCTCTCTATACCGCCCTCAAAATAAAAGCTGTAACGATCACCATTTTTTTGATTAATGATTGATGTTCGGACGCCTTTAGTTAGATAAGCCTGATGGCGCAAACGGTCAAGTATAGTGTTGTAGTCAAACTGAGTAGTCTGGAAGATATCCGGATCAGCATAAAAAGTAACTTCTGTGCCTGTTCTATCACTCTTGCCAACTTCTTTAAGAGGAGCCTTGGGGACACCTCGCGCATATTCCTGACGGTACTCTGTGCCGTTTTGCCAAACGGTAACCAAAAGCTGCTTACTTAAAGCGTTAACTACACTGACACCTACGCCATGCAGACCGCCTGAGACTTTATATCCACCACCGCCGAACTTACCTCCAGCATGAAGGATAGTTAAAGCAGTCTCTACGCCACTTTTGCCTGTCTTTGCATGCTTGTCAGTAGGTATACCACGCCCGTTATCAGTAACCGTAATACCGCCATCTTCAAGCATGTTTACTTTAACTTCAGTGGCAAAGCCAGCTAATGCTTCATCAATGCCGTTGTCGATTAGCTCCCAGACCAAGTGATGCAGGCCTTCAGGTCCGGTACTACCAATGTACATGCCTGGACGCTTGCGGACCGGCTCAAGACCCTCTAGGACCTGAATTTGGCTGGCGTCATAGCTTGATTTTTGTTTAATCTTGTCTTTATCAGCACTCACTAAAATACATACCCTCTCTTAGGATTTTTCTAAGGTGTTTCCACTCTGTTAATATTGTACTCTAAATACGTGACAAAAACAAGCTTTTGGTGTTCTAAATAACATTGCGCGAACAATAACTTTGGTGGTTAAATAAGCTTGAGCATTAAATAAAAATCGGACACATTATATGTTCAAAAAGTTAGTGGCAAACCTGCCCTTTAATCCAAGCCTGATTGATGAGGTAGTTGGTTATGGAAAAAAGACTCGGCAAGAAGTGATTTTACGCAAACTAGGACTTTGGTTTGTACTATTGGCTGTTTTTATCCAAGGTCTAATATTCTTACACCCACCTCAACAGAGTGGTTCAGATAATGGGTTATTGCCGATGGTAATTGGATTTAGCACTGCCGTAATTGCCGGATATTTATATGCCCGGAGTAAAATCATCGCTCTAGAACTAGAGATCATTAGACTAAGCTTTGTGACCACCGGAGGGCTTTAGATGATAGAGCAAGCCCTAAAGTCAGCTGAAAGAAAGCCTGTTGGTAATCGTTTAGAAAACCGCCCTCATAGCGGTCATAGAAGAGAGCCTGAGCCCAACCTAATGCCTTCTGTAGAGGAGATCCGCAGTCGGATAGAAGACGAAGCTCAGAGTGCTAATGTAGTACTAGAGAGTCAAGAGCTAAATAAGCCGGAACAACGTCATAAGTCCGAACAACTATCAGCGCTAACCGAAGCAAGTATAAGTGCAGAAGTAAAAAATGTGGCGTATAAACAGACCCTTGCGCGTATCCGTCATCAAATGCCAGAATCCAAGAGGGTGTTGAGCCAAATTGTGCATCAACCCGTTATTAGCGAGATATCTGATGCTACTGCCAGAACTATCGGCCGACCATCAGGATTGATAGGTGCTGGTAGCTTTACGGTAATTGGTAGCTCTTTGTACTACTTAATAGTCATATCAGCGGGCTATAACTACAACTACTTTATATTTCTGTTTCTGATGGCCATTGGATTCATTTTTGGTGTAGCGATAGAGCTGCTGTTTCGCCTCGCCCACCACTCCTCGGACTAAGTTTAGATTCCTTACTTATTTTTTGAAAGCCAAGGTATCTTAATTTTGTAGGCCTGAGAAACAGATGGAACTCGAACTATTTGGCCGAGTGGCCTCTTGTTTCGAGAAACGCCTAAATAATTAAGATACCGAGGCGATGTTTCCGTCTTTGTCTATCCTGACTGTATGCTCATCCATGCCTGTATCCCCGTTATCGTCTCTATTGATCTTAAGCTCACCAGTCTTTGGCGAAGCGATTGGGGTAGTAGCTGCAGGTTGAGGTATTGGGTTGTCGGGTACTGGCAAAGAACTGGCGGCAGGGGATGCTGTCTGAGCAGTCACCGATGGCTGGGTTGGACCCGTGGATGAAGTAGCCCAAGGTACAGCAGCTGCCGGAGGTAGACCTGTGGAGCCTTCAGTAGGTTGTGGCGAATTAAAAGGTATTTGGTTAGTTGATGAAGCAGTTGCCGGTGGCTGCGCAACTGAAGGAGGGATTCGGCTATTTGATAAGTTCTGCTTCCGCTTAGCTAACCAATCATCAAGGAAAGATGAGCCCGAGGAGGCACGTGAAGGTACTGGAGGTGTAGCTGAGAAATCAGCAGGGGGTAGATTTTGAGCCTGCGGATACTGATATGGCGCAGTACTAGGAGGCATCCCTGACATAGGTCTGCTGGCAGCGGGTGGAAATCCACCAAACTGGCTTGGAGATTGAGCACCAAAACCTGGCCTAGCGCCGGCAGACGGAGGTAATTGTCCGTTACCCCATGATGATCCAAATTGATTTGCTCCCATTCTGCCACCAGGAGGTAGACCGCTCTGAGCAGGCGGAAGAGATGGCTGCCTTGGCTGGGTTGCCAGCCTGGCAAAAATATTTTTTTCGACGGTAGCTTTTGGTTGGCCGTATTTTGCAGCTGAAAGTTGTTTAAGAGCTTCGGCAAGCTGCTTATTGGGGTTGCCGAGGGGCGGCAGGATAGCCATGCTAAAGGGCTGAACGGGTACGCCACCAATCATCATCCTTATTACCCCGTTATAGTTAGGAAGGAACTGCAGATCGTCTATGTCAAACATCGGAGCAAACTGCTTGGCTAAGAATTCAGCATCTGTTGTACCGACCCTAAATGACAAGACTGTTCCAACATTACCAAATACAGCATCCCTCACCTCTTCTTTAAGCTGGGTCGTAAACTGGTTAGCCACAATTAGATTCAGACGATATTTACGAGCCTGGGATAAGATGTCCGCAAAACTGTCTGTGGCAAAGTTCTGGAACTCATCAACGTACAAACAGAAGTCTCTACGGTATTCTTCCGGCATATCAGCGCGGCTCATGGCTGCGGCCTCAAACTTCATGACAAAGATCATGCCCAGTAACTGTGAATTAAGTTCGCCTACCCGTCCGCGACTAAGATTAACCAATAAGATCTTGCCCTCATCCATAATCTGACGCAGGTTAAATGAGCTTTTAGTCTGGCCAATGATATTACGCATCATCTCGTTTGATAAGAAAGCACCGAACTTGGAAACAAACCAGCTGGTGACTTCACCATATTCGTTACTGCGCTGTGACTGAGGTATTTCTTTGCGCCAAAACTCTATAACGTTCTGGTCTTTAACGTGCTTAAGTTTCTGCTCAACATAAGCCGAGTCTCTAAAGAGCTTAGGGATATCTACAAAAGTACCGCCTTCCGGATCTGCCATAACTGTCAGGGCCGCATTTCTAAAGATGTGTTCATAGCGGGGACCGATAATTCCTGTATGGCCAGGGTCGTATAGCTTGTAAAGCATGTTGATGGCTTCTTGGATCAAGAAGTCCCGCTGATCAGGACTTTGGTATTCAAACATGTTAAGGCCCAACGGGTAGTCCATATCTGCCGGCGAGAAGTAGATAATATCTTCTGTACGTTCCTTAGGCACCATTGCCAGCAGTTTTTCAGCTGTATCGCCGTGCGGATCAACAAAAGCAAAGCCTCGGCCTTCCAGCATGTCCTGAAGTGCTAAATTCTCTAAGTAAGTAGATTTACCTGTACCGGTTTGTCCTACAACGTACATGTGCCTTTGGCGATCAACCAGTGACAAGCGAATCGCCTTCTTAGCACCACGGAAAAGGTTATAGCCCAGCAGTAAGCCCTCTTCTGGAACATTACGTGGGCCATCAACCTGCTTTGATTGTTGGCGTTCAAGCTGGCTGGTAGGTATATTCTGCTGATCAGGAAAATGGAATAGTGTAGCAAGCTCTCCGGCATTCAGGATGTTTCTGCTGACTCCTTGAGGGAAAAAACGCAGTATATATGCTGTCACAAAACTATCAATATCTTTTGCTGGCACAAACTTAAAACCATTTTTGCCGGGGGCATCAAACAACGCAAAGGTAGCAACTATGTTGTTTAAGATAGTCTGAGAACGATGGGTCAGATTAGAGCTAGATACAATTCTTATAAGCACCTCATAGCCGGGCTGTTTTGTTTTATTTTCGATTGCCTCGACTATTGATTGATCAAGCGTAGAAATATTACTACCCTTGTCTTTATCATCACCAGTTTCAGGTGGTTTACCTAGGGCACTTATGGCAGTCCCAATGCCGCCCATAAATTTTACGGCGCTGTTTGACTTCTTTTTGCCCTTACGCTTATGTTCAGCTTCCTGGTTGGCTGCCTTTGCCCAGCCTGAGCCGGCTGGCCGAAGTAAGATCTGAATGCCGGCGCCATCTTCTTTATCCAAGGTCGAAAGAGCGTTAAGAAGCGCCTGCATGGTATCGCGCTTAATATCCTGATAAGTTGCTATGGGATAGGCGTAGTTTTCCTTAAGCACCATTTCACCCCCCAACGTGCCGGCTATCCGCCCAACTGGGCTAAAGATGTTATGTTCTGCCACTTCCTCTACTTTAGAAGTCGGATAAGCGCTAACAATAGCTTGCTCCACTACTCCTATGAGAGGTACCGGTACTGCAGCATAAAAATGGACAAAGCCTTTAGAGGCGATTATTTCAAGCGCTATATGTCTTTGGCCATAAAACTTCGATTTAAAACCTTTTTGGATCGTACTCGACAGAATACTGTAGAGAGTCATTGCACGGCTAATATTTTCATCTATGACATCCCGAACATCCCTTCCAGAGCCCTCTGTGTCATCGCTCATAGGTGGTAAGTGGATCAATAACGGTACCATCTTTAAGCCACGCTCGTAGTTCTTCTGCTCGCGATACAAGGTTCTAATATAAAAATAGCCGAACGCGCAGCCGGCTATAATCAGCGCTAGAAAAGCCGCCAGAACCACCAATAGAATCATGCCGTTACCGTATCGTCCGTTTTGATAATCTTTTTATATCTCTTCTGGATGTAATCGGCTTTAGCTTTGCTCATCTCACTTTTCTGTAAGTGAGGATCATCACGGGTTTTAGCCACTATCGATTTAGCCCGCTCGATCCATTCTTTCTCAATAAGGTCAGCGTCAGCAGCCGTAAGGTCTGCTGTAACAGAGGAGACTGGCCCGGCCGGAGCTGTCTGATCAGCTGGTAGGGCAGTTGGTGCAGCCTGTTGCTGCATTAGCTGGGTTATATCAGTAGTACTGCCTGGCTGCGGTACACGTTTACCTGCACCAGCCTCGGCCGCAGCCGGACGCTGCTGCTCAACAGCCTGGCCAGGAGCTTGTTCAGCTACCTGCTCTGGACTTTGGGCCGGTTCTGGCGGTAATCCCTCAAAATTATTAGGTCCACCAACTTCACCATTCATAGCAATAATTATACCCTATCAATGCGTTTGCAACATGCTTTAAATAGCGCGTCTGGAACTGTAAAACAGCAATCCACCAACAACCAGCATAATTATTAGAAGGTCTATAAAATTAAGCGATCCAGCACTCTTAAACATAACAAGTAAAAGGATAAATACGCTCAGTATTAAGATCATACCTCGACTTCTACGGCCCACCTTGCCTTTACGTAAATAAGTTAGGAAATGGCCAAGAGATACCAAAAGCATGTATAGAACAGCGAAAAACGGTATTGCATAGGTAATATTACCTGCGGGACTGGTTAAAAGCATTATCACTATCAAAGCAATAAAGCTCACCCCAGTAAAAAATAATGATGTAGTTATTCCCTTTTTACGCGCCATAAGCTTAAACGATTATATGCTATTGTCTCATATCTTATTCTTTACAAATAAATAAGGTTCAAACTACCCGCAACTAACGACAGTTTGAACCTTAAACTAACGCAACGACCTGCTTTATAAAATAGAGCCGAGGACGGTAAATGCGCTCATTTGTAATTACTTAATAGCGCTTACCGCCCTTTGGCTTTGACTGACCGCTCGCACCAGCTTTTGGCTGGGTTGAGCGTTATCCGGGCGTCAAACTCTACCGGCCCGTTTTGCTGTAAGTTTTTGTTTTTGCCTTACAAAATTAAGTCTAGCAAACTTCTTATGCTAAGTCAAGACTACTACATTGTTTTAAATACAATGTTTAGATGTATTTTATTACTTATCCACATAGTTATATTTACTACGACCAAACAAATTATGAACGAATATTAGCTACTCATCGACCTTCACGGCAATTAAGGAGGTGTTATTTTTACCAGCATATTGCCAAGCCTCTAACAGTTTTTTACGAGTTACTTTTCGGCTGGGATTTGGCGGTAATCCCGGGTCGTGTATTAAGTAATTTTGTCCTTCTTTTTTGTATACAACCACAGCATGCCCGCTATATCCAGACCGATTATTTAAAGTCCGTGAATTAATGTCAATTGCCATCAACCACCCATTTGCTAATAATTTATCAATGTCTTCTATTGTGGCAGGTCGCGGTTTAAAGCCCGTCTGTCTTAAAAATTCCGGAATAAGATGCTTAACATCTGGTAAATTGCTTCGATGTAGGTGATACTCAGCTACTTCAGGGCTAAAAATACCTGAAATATAGTCATTGCCTTCCTTCCAATACCTTTCATAGTCAAAATATTCAATAAATTTGGTCTTTAGGCCTAGTTTTTTGAATTCCAGCACCATCGGAAACCACCAAGTGCCTTTTCCGGGCAACTTATGAGTCAGTTTATCCAATTCTGTCCACGAAAAGTCCCGTTCAGGCACGAAGTATTTGAGCATGGACCTAAAACAGGCTTGGACGCAATGTGTTCCGTCAGCCGTATTGGCAAAAAATGGGACGTCTTTCATATTTTTAGTCTAGCAAAATAAAAAAGCTAAGCTAGTTATACACAGGTTCGTTTAAAAAAGCATAAAAATCTTGTTGACAAGGCTTCAGGGCTGCCGCTAAGATGAAGATGGCGCTTGAATAAAAAAAGTGCTCAAAACAAAAACGATCTGTAACAAGCGCTTCTCGCAAGCGCTTGTTCCATGAAAAACCATCAATACAAAAAACCTCGAAAACCAATCAACAAAAACCTCCAACAAACTAAAACGGGCCACAAAATCTGGCCCGTTTTGTATTTACGAACGGTAATATTTTACTCTTCGCTTGGAGCTCGAGCAGCTTTTGCTTCAGCTACCAATGCCTGTACCTCTTCTAGCGGCATAAAGCCTCTGCCCGCTACCCAGTATCTATCGCCTGGAGTAGCCAAGTCTGTCTGAGCAGTAAATCCATCATCAACAAAGATTGCTCTTCCATTTATTTCTGGATCAAGGATAGTCTCTATAGCAGCTATTGCTATATCTCCCGGAGACATTAGCTCCCCTGATATTGTATTTGCCAAATACTCGTCTCTCATCTTTCGAGGCATGTTCACGATGATTTCTGTGTCTGCCAAACCTGGCAATATAGCGTTAGCATGTATGCCCTTAGGCCCGACCTCCTGAGCCAAACTCCGCGCCAGAGCGATATTAGCTGCTTTTGCCTGAGCATAATTAACCTGGAGGTTGTGTCCCAGATGTCCAACAATTGAACTTATTGGCGTGAATGTCCCATCTTTAGCTGATCGCATATCTGGGATTACTACTTTAGCCCATTGATGGGCAGCACGTTGATTTGTGGTAAATACAAGGTCGTCATCTTCATCAGACATGCGGTGCATTGGGCCATCTCTTAACACCGCAGCGCTATTGAAGAAGTCGTTAACTATCCTCCCTCCAAGTGCGGCTTTTACGTCTTCATATCTTTGCCCTAGTTCTCTTAATTGAGTAACGTCACATTCTACAACATAGCCTTCCCAACCTGAAGCATCAATTACGGATTGTGCAAATTCAGCCCTTTGGCCTCTAGCTGCAATAACTACTGTGCCTCCGTCGTTTCCATAAGCTTCTGCTATGGCTAAGCCAATGCCACTTCCACCACCTGCTACCAACCCTACGCGACCTTCTAATCTACTTCCTGCCATCTTATCTCCTTTAATTTACTTACTTGGTCCGGCTTCTATAGCTGAGATAGCCTTGCGTATCGTCTCACGTTGAATTTCTTTTTTCATTACGCTGCCGCTAGCAGTAACTTCTGCAGCCAACATCCCATTCGCCAAGCTAACTTCGCCCTTACCCACAAATGTACGTTTCTGCCATCCTAAAATGTCAGCTCCTAGAAGTAGCATTTTATCGGGGGGTACAGGAAGAAAATGCCTTGATGCCAGATCTCCAAGTAATACACCTAATTGGCCTGGTTGTTTATAGGCAGCAGCATATGCCGCTAATTGCGCTATAGCTTCATCTTCTTGGACACCTTGCAAGACCGCCAGATCAGGAAAATGTCCATCGAACTGTTCCGATGGCACATCCCAGAATCCACGAGCTTTGGTAACGGGATCAGCGGGACTTGTCGGCCTTTTATGTTTTTGGAATTGGTCATACTCTGCAAGAAATTCTGCGACATTCAGCCCAGTTTCTTCCTCGTATTGCTCGAGAGGCACTTCCACAACTTCTAAAACACCGCTTAGCCATAAACGGGGAGGACGATGATCTATTACGGATTCTATTGGCGGAAAATCAGGGTTGTGAACATAGTTTGCCATTTTATTCTCCTTAAATTCTTTAAGCAGCCAGCTTGCCCAGAGACCAGTCCAATGGGTTTCCGGTTGACCTTAGATCTACTACCTTGCCATCAACTACGGCTTTTTCAGGTATATATTCCGTTATTTGAGTAACACTAGCGGGAGTGAACGGACGCCTACTCATCATGTCATAGGCTAAAGTGGCATAGTCAGCGACTTTTGTCGTCTCAAAGCCAGCAGCTTCCAGCTCACTAGCCCGACCTTCAAACTCGGCCCACTGTGCAACCATCTTTTCATCGCCTTCCTTATCTTTGGATTCACCTTTATCAAGACGAATCTGTGCTTGTTCAGCCCTCCTGGCAAGCATCATTATGGGATCACTGTCCATCAAAGCTTCACCAACCACCACAGCTAAAATATGCTGCCAATCTTCTGGTATTCTTGGTTCATTCTCAGGATTATTAAAGCTATTATTTAGCCGTCTTAGGCCAAGTTCACCATTCCATTTAGAAAGGGCAACTGGTGCATAATCATCCGGGAATTTAACTCTTGCTCTTGGGTCAGGATGATAAACAGTGTGTCCTTGAAAACTTTGGGTATAAAGAGTCATCGCTATAGGATCAGCATTGTCACTAACCCCTTCCCAGAAAGTTCGAGCTGTTAAAACCGGCCCCTCTTGGTTGACGGCAAAGGTCCTTCGAGCTGGGAGACCTATACCAGCCGATCCAACTAAAGCTAACGTAGTAACTGTGGTGCCATGCCTTTCGGCAAATTCCCTAGTTTCCGCCGCAAAACGTAGTCGCTCTTCTGGGCTAGTCATATCAATCTTGGAGACCAATGCTCTATCTCCAAATTCTGGGGGATTTAAGAATTCCCTCTTCTTTTTAGGATCTCTTATGCCAGCTAGTTGCTCAGCTCTCATCTCTTTTTCTGGATCAGCGTAGCCAACAACAACTAGGTTTCCCTCTTCTAGTAATTGCCTTGATAATCCTGCGCCCGTTCCTCTCGAGCCCCCAACAATCGCCACTACACCTTCGTGGTTTGCCATATTTGAACTCCTTAATATGACTAAATGTATGCTTGCAATATTTGTTTTGCAAGCATGAGCAATTAATTTTTTGGATGGCTGATGATTGAATAAAATGAATGGCCAGAAAAGTGAGGAGTATTGTTGATTCTGCGGGTATGGATAGCCTGCCCGTTGATGTAGAATGCCATATTACAAATGGCCTCCCCTCGATCACGATAATTGGTTATGCCGGTAAGGCTGTAAATGAAGCAAAAGACCGCTTGCGAGCCAGTTTTGCAAATAGCAGCCTAGAGTTCCCAAAAAAGCGCGTAACTATTAACCTAGCGCCTGCAGATCTACCAAAAGACTCGACGAGTCTAGATTTACCGATGGCTGTAGCCGTGCTTGCGGCAGCTAAGCAGATATCTGATGAAAAGCTAGCGGAGGCTATATTTTTGGGCGAACTAAGTCTTGACGGCTCTCTAAACCCCGTTCGCGGCCTAATTTGCCGCTTGATGTCGCTTAAAGACCAGCAGAAGCCAGTAGTCTACCTGCCGCACTCCAATTTGCAGCAAGCCTTATTAATACCAAATATTGAACTCAAGCCAGCAACCAGTCTAAGAGATGTGTTTTTAGATCTGGCAAACATACTCCCTCTTAAAACTATCAAGACCGGTTCTGGTAAAGTAGCCTCGAGCCAATCTAGTAGACCAGAGGTCGACTTTGCCGAGATTATCGGCCAACCAATTGCCAAACGCGCTCTAGAGATTGCTGCCGCTGGCCATCACAATATTTTGCTTCATGGCCCGCCTGGCACCGGTAAGAGCATGCTAGCCAAGGCAATTTGCGGGATTCTACCTGACCTTGACCATTCGGAGATGCTAGAGGTAACCCAGCTTCACAGTCTAGGTGCTGGGCTGAATACCCAGATTGTCCAGCAGCGCCCATTCCGTTCGCCTCACCACACAGCCTCTGTTATGTCGATCATTGGGGGTGGATCAAAGCCAAAGCCTGGTGAAGCCTCTTTAGCCCATCGCGGTGTGCTTTTTCTTGATGAGCTACCTGAATTTAGCCAAACAGCCCTAGAAGCCCTGCGCCAGCCCTTAGAAGAAGGCACTGTGACAGTTGCTAGAGTCAAAGATACAGCCACTTATCCTGCGGATTTTATTCTTGTCGCTACCCAAAACCCCTGCCCCTGCGGTTATTACGGAACGTCAAAGCCATGCGTCTGCATGCCATCGAGTATTGCCAAGTATCAAAAGAAGGTATCCGGACCGATTCTAGACCGGATTGACCTGCATTTACCAGTCCACGGCGTGGATCATAAGCGCTTACTAGAAGTAAAAAACAGGCCCAGTGAATCAGAGGCTATAAAACCCCGTGTCCAAGCAGCCTATGAGCTTCAAAGGCAGAGATTCGGTTCAAGCAGGTTTAATAGCTCGATGACAAACAAAGAGAT
>DASRGY010000053.1:0-5536 GCA_035650795.1 Saccharimonadales bacterium (SeqCode) | reverse complement strand
CTTTATAAATGTTACGCATATGTTCTTCTACCAAAACCGAGTTAAAATAATGGTCATCATCAACAGATACATGATACACGGGTAGGTCTATATGCTCAGGAGGCAGAGATGACGTTAATCCTTTGGAAGAAACATATCCATAGGTCCGAAAATCATTCAACTTCCATAATTCAATATCGAACTTAATAGTTGCTTCGCGCTCTTCTTTATTACTAGCTTTTAGTTTAGGATGTTTTTTCTCTGCTACCTTATAGATAGACCTTATGACAGGACCCCGAAGCATAAACTTAGTAATAAAAAATGAAGGTAGCCTGTACGAGGATGCCCTAGCCATGCTGCTTAAAAGTAATATACTACTTTTCTTCCACCTAAAGTCATCTTTATGCGTATATCCAGATACGCTTACTAAAAGATCTACTTTTTTAGCTATTTCAGGATATCTTTGAAGTGTTCTAGTAACTACCGTGAATCCATAACTTATCCCAATGATAGTTAGACGCTTACGCTTGTATCTGAGTTTTATAAAAGCAGCTAAATAATCTGCCATGTTGTTGTAAGAAGGTTTCTCACCAATTTTATAGAAAGAATCCATGCCCCCAAAGCCTGGAAGGTCAGGGGATGTTACTCCGCCATAACTGTTAAGATACTCTGCCATCCCAAAGAGACGCTCATGACTTGTATGATGGCCAGCAATAATTAAAATTTCGCGTCGTTTGCCGGCAGGGGCGGGTAGCCTTAGCATCCGTCCATTCAATCCATTCATATATAAAGGCAGAATATAATCTGCCGCCTCGGGGGCAGTTTTTGGCATATCTAATAACAGATTATACGATATTTCTCTACCTCTGTAAATCAGGTAGTCTATTTGCTAAAATAAGCTAGAGGTCAATTGTAGATTGGGGAGTCGCCAAGTGGTAAGGCACATGGTTTTGGTCCATGCATTCGGGGGTTCGAATCCCTCCTCCCCAGCCAGACAAGATTATCCTATATAAGCAAGCAAAGGCCCCGTTTGTTATCCTCTAGATATGGCTGAGCCGAAATTTTACAAGGTAACATCTACCAAGCCAGTAATTGAGTATATAGCTGGCGTTATTAAAAGACACCTTGCAAATAATGAATCTGTTCTATGGTTACTATCGGGAGGGTCAGCAATTGATATTGAAATCGAAGTTGCTAAAAAGCTAAACAATAATGACGATAAACTCAAGAATTTAACTGTGACGTTAATCGATGAGCGCTATGGCTTGCCAGGACATAGAGACTCAAATTGGAAGCAAATTATGGGTGCTGGGTTTCAAATCGATGGGGCAAAACTAATCCCAGTATTAAATGGATTAGGTTTTGCTGAAACTTCTATAAAATACGAAGAATTTATTTCTAGAAGCTTTAAAAAAAATACGTATAGGATCGGTTTAGTAGGAATTGGTGCAGATGGCCATACATTAGGCATTAAAGGTCTAAGCCCAGCCACAAACGCAGAAGGGCTAGTCAGTCATTACAAATGGTACGACTATGAGCGCCTAACTTTAACTCCAAAAGCTATCCCAATGTTAGATGAAGTGGTTGCTTATGTAGTGGGAAAAATAAAAAATAGGCTACTGGACGATCTGGATAAACCGATATCTGCGGCCAAGTTTCCGGGCAAATATCTATTAAGAGCTCATAAGCTAAGCATATATAATGATTACAAAGGGGAAGTGCTTAAATGAAAATTGCTATTCACGGTCTAGGACGTATGGGTTCGCAAATAACCAAGAAACTTAGCGAAGATGGTCATGAAGTAATCGCACATAACAGAAGCAAAGAACCTATAGATGAAGCAGTAGACAATGGTGCGCAAGCTGCCTACGAGAAACACGATGTACTTGATGCATTTAAAAATGAGCAGCTAGTTTTATGGCTTATGCTGCCAGCTGAAGTTATAGGTGAAGAATTAGATAAATGGCTTGAGCTCGTCCCTAAAAACAGTCTATTTATTGATGGTGGGAACTCCGACTTTCGGCTTACTAAGGAAAGGGCCGAAAAAATTGAAAAAGCAGGATCTACACTACTTGATGTCGGTACAAGTGGCGGTATCTTAGGCTTAAAGCAGGGCTTCTCAATGATGGTCGGTGGAAGTCAAGACGGCTTCAAAAAAATTGAGCCGCTCTTGCAGACTATTTCCAAACCAAGAGGAGGTTACGAACACTTCGGCGCAAGCGGCTCAGGCCATTTTGTAAAAATGGTACATAACGCTGTTGAATATGGCATGATGGAAAGTTTGGCCGAGGGCTACAGGATGTTAAAGGAAGGTCCATGCAATGGATTAGACCTAGCTAAAGCTGCAACTGTTTGGCAGAAAGCTAGTGTAGTTGAATCAACACTGAATGAACTTTGTCGGCAAGAGCTAGCACAAAACCCCGAACTTAATGGTATAGGTGGAGTAGTTGAAGAGAAAGGCGAGACTCGATGGACCCTAGAAGTGGCTAAAGATATATCGCTTCCTATGCCGGCTATTCAAACTGCTATGGACGTAAGGATAGCCAGCCAAAATGGCGAAGTTAGTTTTGCTACAAAGTTATTAGCAGCTATGCGTAATAGATTTGGTGGCCATCAAATCAATCCAGATAAAAACTAAGTCCCGGCCATTAGTTGGTAGCTCTCACTCGGGTAAGTCGCATAGATAGGTAAACCAAAAAATTGTTCAAGTGTCTGCCCAGTTTTCTCAATTTCTGTTGCAAGACCAACTCCTAAGTACCTAACATGCCAAGGTTCGTATTGATAGCCTGTCAGATTATCTTTTCCCAGCGGATAGCGAATTATAAATCCATATTTGTAAGCATTTGCCACTAGCCATTTGCCTTCCGGTGTATCTCCGAAACATTGGTCAAGTTCACAGTTGTGGCTAGTTGGCTCTAGATCAGCTGCCAAGCCGGTCTGGTGTTCGCTGTGGCCCGGTCGGGCACTATATGTGTCTGCCTGAGCCTGGCCGCTTTGAGCTACATAGCCGTTATACGTTTGTTCCTGATAGCTATAAGACCTATATCCACTGGTCAACATCAAATGTATCCCCTCATTATTACCGGCATCAACTAATTGCCCTAATGCTATCGAGACATTCGAGCGTAAATGCATATTTTCAGCACTGGCGCTGGCTCTTAAAGGCACATCAGGCACGGTTAAATTCACCGGAACGTATCCGCTTGGTAAGACCCGCCCCTTATTAACAACCACCCATATGCTTGTGGGATCATTTAGCGAAAACTGTTTAGCGTCGAACGTATCTTGTTTTGGGACTGGAGAGGTTTGGTCTGTCTGCGGCTGCGATTTCGGCTTATTGCTGTGTTTCGTGACGACAGTACTACTTTTAGCGGGGCGTTGATTGACATGCCATATTATGGCGTATGCTTCAATTAGACCAAACAGAACTAAAACTAGAAATAAGAGCAGTAGGCGATGATAGAATTTATCGTCCCTAGGCTTTAAGTGCCTGTCTTTGCCATTGTTTAATTTTTTTGGAAAACCTAGCATTAACAAAATCCATTATTTTAGGAGTAGCTTTATACGCCGCTATGGCGTAGCCTACACCCACGACTATATCAAAAAAGTAGTGTTCGCCCTCATACATAGTTCCAACGATGATTAGAAGCGGATAAATTGAAGCAAGTATTGCCCATCGATATCCATAAAGTTTACGTACAAAAATCGGTAAAAGTATAGCCCATGCAGCATGCTCAGAGGGGATAGCTGCTACAGGGTTAGGCCTTAAATGATTATAGATTGAAGGAAAGTTGTGGATCCCTAAACTATTCCAAACTTCCGTGGAGATACTGACAATTGGTTGAATATAATGGTTTTGCGAAGCTAGCCATGGAGGGGCGGCTGGAAACAATAAGAAGGTCAGGAATCCGGCAAAGGCAACAACCAGATAGGTGTTCATTACCTGCCAAAAATACTTGTCTCTAGTTTTCCAGACTAAAATGCCTAGTCCAAGCGGGATAACAAAATGTAGAAAGTAAGGAACATATAGCACAAAGTCATACCACACAACTTTGCCATGCCATAGCCATTTTTGAAGATAGACAGTCGGTAAATTTCCAAAAACCGTCCTATCAAATGATGGAGCTAGAGTGTAGTTAACATGACTATTAAGCTGTGTCGCAATACTGCGAAACGATTCGTAGACCAGAATCAGAATAATAAAACCACCAAATCGTTTAAGGCCTTCAGTTGCTTGGCCAAAAGCCATAAAAACAAAAAATAAGAAAAATATTAATTTATCAGGTGTCGGGAAACTAGGATTTGCAATAAAGATAATGACACAAAGCAGGGCTAATATGCCGCCCAGGGCTTGAAAAACCTTTTTTCTGGCTTTTATCACTAGCATAATTGTACTCCATGGAAAAATCATCACCGGCACTTATCAGCCAAGATTCAGCTTGCAAAGCGTAAAATATAGATATGAGAGTACTCGTTATTGAAGATGAACATAAAATCGCGAACGCAATAGCTCGGGGGCTACAGCAAGAAAAGTACGCAGTAGATGTCGAATACGATGCCGATGATGGGCTTGGGGCCGCCCTAAACGAAAACTATGACCTTATGATTATTGACCGGATGCTACCTGGCTCAATGGAAGGACTTGACGTTGCAAAAGAGATAAGGTCAAACAAGATACACACTCCAATCCTGATTCTTACAGCCCGCGACCAAGTCAGGGAAAGAGTAGCTGGCTTAAATGCCGGAGCCGATGATTATTTAATAAAACCATTTTCATTTGAAGAGTTATTAGCCCGAGTAAAGGCCCTTTTGCGCCGCCCCTCTGAAACAAAGGGCACAGTTTTAAAAGTTGCAGACCTTACATTGGATACAATCAGTTATGAAGTTAAAAGAGCAGGCCAGCTCATACCCTTAAGTTCTAAGGAGTTTGCCCTCTTAGAATATCTGATGCGTAACGAGAACAGAGTTTTATCTAAAGATAATATTATTGCCCATGTTTGGGATTTTGATGCTGATATCCTACCCAACACCGTAGAAGTATACATGGGTTATCTGCGATCCAAGATTGATAAGCCATTTAAAGCCAAGCCGGGTTTAATATACACGCTTCGAGGCTTTGGCTATAAACTCGGGATAAAGGATAGACATGTTTCACTCAGCCGCCGTTAAACTTACTGGCTGGTATTTGGCAATTATTATGCTTGTGAGCATCTGTACTAGCATTGCCCTTTATCATGTCTCTAGAGCTGACTTAGAGGATAATGTTCGCCGTCAGGCAGGATACGTCCGAGGCCTTTTAGGAGTTGGCAGTGCCAGTGACTTTGCTTCTCTTCGTCAGCACCAGCTAAATGAAGATTTGCAGCACCTAAAGGTCAACCTGCTATTTTTTAACTTTTTAGTACTTGTTGGAGGAGGGGCTGCTGCATATGCATTATCCCGCCGGACGCTAAAGCCTATAGAGTCTGCTCTAGATGCACAAACCCGTTTTACAGCTGATGCCTCGCACGAGCTACGCACACCGCTAACTGCAATTCAAACGGAGAACGAAGTATCTCTT
>DASRGY010000052.1:0-17877 GCA_035650795.1 Saccharimonadales bacterium (SeqCode) | reverse complement strand
TATGGATTCATTTAATCTAACTGAGCTATCAACTGCATATTCATTGCTACAGCTGTCGCCACAATCAATACCGCCGTCATCACTAATAACCTCACCGGCATCTGCTGTAGGCCCTGTTTTATGAACTGTTAAAGTTGCCGTAGGACCTCCTCCGCCGCCAACAGCTACTTTATAGTATAGATCGACATTGTTCTGAACACTGGAGGAACTAGGCCAAGTAACAGATATATGATAAACGCTGCTTGAGGTATCAAAACTATCAGATACCGCGTATGGATTATTACTGCTACTGCCTTGAGTGTTGTATTTAGCACAGTCGGGGTCGCTGGCGTGCGGAACAGTAGTAGCCCCGCCCTGGTTGACTATACAAAAGTTATATGGGGGCTGAAGGCTAGTCGCTAACTGGCCTGAGTTGTGTAAGTATACATCTTTAATGTATTCAGTCTGTTGCTTGGCGATCGAGAGAGCCTCTGAACGCTGGTTGGCTTCAACTCCATTCTGCAGAGCTTGGTGATTAGTAGCATAACTTGCTACAAGCACTAAACCCAATATAGCCGTAACAATAATAACCTCTACAATGGTATCGCCCTTGTCGTTAACAAGCCCAATTCTTAATAATTGTTTCAGCCGCTGCATTCTAATCTCAATAAACTTTTCCTGTTAAGTACATATTAAGCTTAATCATTATCCCAAGCAAGCAACAGACTCATTAACAAAACAGGCCATTCATCGTACTTATGCAGGATAACTGGCATAACATTTACTCCCAAATATAGCTATCGGGCTGCCTTCGTAGCTAATTCTTGTATTCACTCCCTGAGAGGTAATATCAACGTAGATAAGAGCTGTTTCAGGGTGATCAGAAGCTACAAACGACCCATCTGACATGCAAATAATCCAATGACTGATCTCATGCGGCTGCTGGCAACCACCGGTTATATTATCGTTCCAAACATCTTCAATGCATTTTTTGGCACAAACTCCACCAGTGTCATTTGCACAGCCATAGCCGAATGCTCCAGCAATATGAAAGTTATAGCCGTACGCTTTAAGGTCTCCGTTGGCGTCTCTATAAAAACCTACAAGCTGTTGTGTGTGCAGTGTATTTGAAGCATCATTTGTGTATATTACATTGGAGGAAAAAATACACTGGTGACATACGGATGTATCTTTTCCGGCGGCAGTATAAATAGTTGGCGCTGAATCAGTTAAATTAGTACTTAAAGCTGGTCCCGGAGAATCGCTAGAAGTCCTTGGACTATCGATCTTTAGCCTACTGGCTACCACAGAGTATGTCTTAACCAAATCTGAACCTCTATAAGGCCCAATAGCTCTACCGAGTGTTACGCAATCTGAGTCCGTACCGGGATTATCATTCCCAGGTAAGAAATCAAGGTGCCAATATCTTTCATCGTAGGTTCCGGTAGCACCTTCATAGCTAACCTGACATTTTTGATCTGTGCCAGAATAAGCAACATTGTTGATTAGGTCATTTATGTTTGCTTTAATTGCCGACTGAACGTTGCTTACTGTCAGGTCAAAGCTAGTTTTTTTTGTCTGTCCCTGAAAAACGACCAGCGCAGATACAAGCAGAAAACTCGAAACAGCCAGAACCAGCATTACTTCTACAATCGTGTAGCCGGTAATACGCTTTGGAAGCAACTTTTTAAACCTGTGCAGTTTTTTAGCTTTTTTTTCAAATTTATCAGAGCCAAAAGCTCTGGATATCTTCATAAATCCAAGTATAGCATAAGAGGTTTAACAGTTTAATGAAGGATCGAGCTGTTATACCAATTTATAATGGATGTCCCTGCAATCATTGACAGAAGCGTAGCCATTATAAGAAATGGTCCAAAAGGTATGCGCGATGATAAATTTTTGTTACCTAAGATTATTCCAGGTATAGCAGCAATCGTACCTAGGACAGAAGCCGTAAAAATCATAAAAATACTTAATGAGGGAGTTCCCAGAAGTGTTCCCAGAATCAACCCAAGCCGTACATCACCAAAGCCTATCCATTTGCCCTTCGAGATATAAAATAGTGCATAAAATAGCCCGCTGGCAATCATTACTGCAAAACCCCAACTTAAAAAGTCATGTGCGATATTAGGGCTAAGAAAAATATATACAACCCTGCCGATTGATGCTAAGGCTAGTGTTGGATATATCAGCTTATTTGGCAACAGCATCCACAGAGCGTCATAAGCCAAAAGCGCCATTAAGCCCACAGAGGCAGCCAGCCAACAGATAAAAAACACAAGGCTGGCGCTTGTATTTAGGTCATAAGGCCAAAAAACGTATGACAGCACAAACCAGAGTCCAGTTGCTAGCTCTATAAGGGGATTGTGGGATGATATTGGCTTCTTACAGTACCTGCACTTGCCGCCCAAACTTAACCAGCTTATCAGGGGGATCAAATCTAGAGGGCCTAAAACGTGATTGCAGTGGTCACAGTGGCTACGGCCTTTTACCCAGCTTTGTTTAGCATGGATGCGGTCAACAAGCGCATTTACAAAACTACCAAATACCAAGCCCAGCATAGCCAAATAAGCTGAGATAATAATCATTACCTTTATGCTAGCACAGGCGCAAAAGACTAGGAATTATCAACACAGAACCACTGGCCGGCAAAAGGAAAAGGCTGACTAATAGACTCTGTCTGAGTTAATAGGGCATACGATCGCGAATTGGCATTACCAGTGTTGTGGGCTGAAGACCCGTTAACATTGACTATAGTGTTGGTTGGGTCGCATTTTGCGTCAACAATTATATAAACAGTTCCCGGCGTCCAAACATTTCCCGGCCAATCTGCTGAATCTGGGGGATTATCGGTATTATTAGTGTAGTAAATATTAATGTCATTACCGGAAGTAGGGTCTTTGATATTGATCTTATCTTTGACGTATTGATTAAACCAAGCACCGCAGTTTAGTCCACTACCATCATCACCAATCGTATTGCATAGGGGGGGTGGATCAGGAGCAGCTACGCCGGTAAAAGGATAGGCGCCGGTGTGATTTGCAGAAAACGACTCCAGCGATGTTTTTATTCGAAGTGTTAAGTCCTTGCGATAATTATCACGTTGGCTTTTTTGTAATTTTGGCACGTAGGCAAAGATTATGGTAAAGATCAGTGCACCGATAGCAAGTGCTATTGTTACCTCTACTATAGTGAATCCTTTGCCCTTCCATATAGCAGCGCTGGATTGGCGCTTTCGTCCAATCCAGCCACTGAGCATTGGGTGCTTCCGTGATAGTTGAGATTTTTTTTGTTTGAGCATATTTGGTTAAGCTTACTAAGAGCTTAGGTGATAGGTGCTGAAGGACTCTACCTTACTGCTGAGGTGTTATACAAGCCCAAGCGTCGACACCGCCTTCAAGGCTATAGAATAGGGCGACGTCACCTGTAGTAGCCGTAGCGACATTAGTTCCACCACATTTTGCGTCGTAGGCTATCACCATGTTCTTGTTTTTTGCAGCCGCTAGGTTTGGAATACTAAGACCACCAGAACCGTCAACAATGTATACTTTTCCGTTAGTTAGAGTACCGAGAGGACCTGCAAGACATGGCGAGGCACCGAAATTATATTGAGGTAAAGCACCTGCTGAACCCATAACGCTATTACAATCCCCCACTGTTTTAGGAATTGAGCCTGTAGCCTGGCCAGTATTGGATTCCCACTCAATTATAGATGATGCCACTGTTGCTGCTTCGTGTCTACGAGAAGTATTACGCTGGGATGATTGTAGCTTTGGCACGGCATACAAAACTATAGCTAATATTAACGCCGCGATTGCAAGTACAATCAATACTTCAACTATCGTAAAACCGGTGCCCTGTCGGTATTTAAATTTTCTGATTTTGTTCATTGTTTTGAAGCCCCCTGCTTCTTATTGTTAATGCTTATGCTTATTATGGTATATGAATCAACTAAATAGTCAATACTCTTTAGCGGCCTGTTAAGTTCTTGCCTGCTAAGGAGTAAATTGGTAACAATATAGCGGCTACAATAAACAGGGCAAGAATACCTATAAATACCATCAAGGTAGGCTCAATAATAGTCGAGATTGTTTTTATCTCTGAATCAACTTCTTTTTCATAATAGTCCGCCATTCTATCAAAAATGGCTGCCAGTGAACCAGACTGCTCACCTGTGCCAATCATATTAGGTACAAGATCCAAAAAGTAAGGGTCACCTTTTAAGCTCGCGCTTAGGTTTTTGCCGCCTTTAACCTGTTCTGCTGCTTTAGAAATTGATTTTGCTATGTGGACATTATCAACTGCTTCGGCTGTAACTTCTAACATCTTAAGGAGCGGTATACCGCTGGCAATTAATGTAGATCCGGTTCGTGCAAACCTAGCCATGTAAACTTTTTTATAAAGCTCGTTAATAAGTGGCATGTTGAGTTTCATGCTATCAAAAAAGGATTTTCCCCCTTCCGTATGGCTCCATCTATATAAAAGGAATGCTGAAGCAAAAACTATTATTATAAACAGCCACCAGAAATGAAGTATTAAATGAGAGACGCCAAGCAGTAATTTGGTAAAGAAAGGTAGCTCAACATTAGGCAGGCTTTTATAAAGCGATTCAACTTGCGGCAAAACTGTAGTCATAATAAAAATCACGACGGCAAACATAATAAGCAAAACGACGGCAGGATATGTAAGCGCCCCTCGTACTCTAGATAATACCTCTGCATCTTTTTCCTGCTGGACGGCGAGCCTCTCAAGCGCAGCGTCCATTGTGCCTGAGGTTTCACCGGCCGCCACTAAACTAACAAAAACGTTACTAAAAACGTCTGGGTGTCTGGATAATGCATCAGCAAAAGTGGAGCCGGCTTCTACGTCTTGGATTACCTTGTCAATGACCGTCTTAAAAGTTGCATTGCCGGTTTGTTCCTTGACATTTTTAAGACTCTGAACAAGTGGTAGTCCGGCGTTTATTAATGTGGCAAGCTGCCTTGTAAAAATAAGTTTCTTTTTAAGTGGAATCCTATGTGAAAAACGACCAAAAATGGAGTGGCTGCTCTTTACTTCAATCTCAAGTGGGGATAAGCCATGGTCCCTTAAAAGCTTAGCGGCACTAGTCTGGTTAATGGCCTCAAGTTCGGCTTTAACCTTCTTATCGGTTTTCGGGTCGTATGCTACGTAGGTGTACGTTATCACTTACTTAGCCCCTCATCAGCCGGTCTAGCTCTTCCAGATCTGTAGTGTAATTTCGAGCCTCGTCGTAAGTAATAACTCCGCTATGAATCAGGTCAATTAATGCGCGGTTCATCCCTAACATCCCGGATTCAGCACCAGTCTGGATAACCGCTTCGAGCTGGTAAGTCTTGTTTTCGCGGATAATGTTACGTACTGCAGGTGTGGCAATCAATATTTCAGCAGCTACTACCCTGCCCCCGCCTATTGCGGGTATCAGCCTCTGTGAGCATATTCCCATCAGGATATTACCCAGCTGTGCTCTAATTTGCGGTTGTTGATGAGGTGAAAAGACATCGATCATGCGGTCAATGCTTTGGGAAGCACTGTTAGTATGCAAGGTAGCCAGCACAAGATGGCCTGTTTCGGCAATCGTAATAGCAGCAGCGATGGTTTCAAGGTCACGCATTTCACCAATAAGGACAACATCAGGGTCTTCTCGAAGGGCCGACCTTAATGCAGCCGAGAAGCTGTAGGTGTCGTAGTGTACTTCCCGCTGGGCAATGACAGATTTTTTAGAGGAGTGGGTATATTCAATTGGGTCCTCTACGGTAATAATGTGCTTGGCTTGCTCGGTGTTGATTTTATCGATCAGAGCTGCCAGAGTGGTTGACTTACCTGAACCTGTCGGACCTGTTATTAATACCAGGCCTCTTGGGTACTCAGCAAAGTTATTTAGTATCTTAGGCAATCCCAGTTGGTCTATAGTACGGACCTCGCTAGGGATCAAACGCATTGCGGCGGCCAAGTTGCCCCGTTCATGGAAAGAGTTAACTCGAAAACGGCCAATATTGCCAAAGGCGAAGCTGAAATCAAATTCTTTATCACGCAGCAGGATTTGTTTTTGGTCTTCATCAAGCAGAGCAAAGACCAAATTCTCTACAACTTCTTCTGTCAGCGGTGGTGTACCTTGAAGAGGCATTAACCGGCCATCGATTCTCAACATAGGAGACAACCCTACTTGTAAATGTAGGTCTGAAGCTTTTCTTTTAACTACTTCTTCTAACAGGACTTCAATTTTTGGTTGATCTGTTTGGGGCTGTTGTTTTTGTGGTTGATCTGTTTGCATTCTAGCCTTCCATTGCCGCTACCCTGTCGACTTCCGTTAAGGTAGTCAGACCAGCAAGCGCTTTTAAATACCCATCTTGTCTCATTGATACCATCCCGTCTTCTATGGCGACCTTCTGGATATCCGAACTTGTTGCGTGTTCGACGATTAAACCCTGAATCTTGTCATTGACGTCGAACACCTCGTATATACCTAATCTTCCTTTGAAGCCGCTAGGGTTATCTGGTGTCGTTTTACCCTTAACCAAAGTATAAGCGTTTTGGGTGGCCAGTGGCAAGTTTTGGTAACCTAATTTTTGCCCTGCCGCTGCAACGTCAGCTTTTGTTTTAGGTAATACACTGCCCAAGGCCTGTTGGATAGCTACTGTTTCTGGCCGGGTTGATAAATAGACTTCACCTGGAACCGCACGGCGCACTAGGCGCTGGCCTATAACAGTATGGACCGTGCTGGCAATTAGAAACGGCTCTACGCCCATGTCCAAGAGCCTAGGCAGGATACCTGCGGCGTTATTGGTGTGCAGTGTACTAAATACTAAGTGTCCTGTTAGTGCTGCCTGTGTGGCTAAGTTTGCAGTTTCCTTGTCGCGAATCTCGCCAACCATAATAACGTCGGGGTCTTGGCGCAGGATTGACCGCAAACCTGTCGCAAACGTTAGCCCTACATCTGGATTAATCTGTATCTGATTAACACCTTCAATCTTGTACTCTACTGGATCTTCCAAAGTAACAATATTGATGGCATCGTTTTTAATCTCTTGGATCATGGCATACATTGAGGTTGATTTACCGGAACCGGTTGGTCCCGAAGTCAAAATCATGCCATGTGGTTGTTTTAAGGCTTCTCTTATTCTAAAGAGGTTAGGGCCTATGTAACCCATATCTTCTAATTTCAGGCTAGTCTGGGATTTGTCGAGTAGCCGCATAATTACCTGTTCTCCCCATACCACGGGGCTTATAGCAATACGCAGGTCAATCTTGCGTCCTTCGACATTTATAGAAAACTGCCCATCCTGGGGAACACGATGTTCGTCAATCTTTAAGTTTGACAAGATCTTTACGCGGCTAATAAGGGGCGCTTCGGTGCTTTTTGGCAAGCGCATAATTTCACGTAGTACTCCATCTACGCGGCAACGTATACGGATTTCATTTTCCAAAGATTCAATATGAATATCGCTGGCATTATTCTTAGCCGCAAAACTCATAATGGCGTTGAGTGCCTTGCTTACCGGTGAGTCTTGGACAATAGTCTTTATTGGCTGATCTTTTTCAACTGACTCATCAATTTCTTTAACTTCTTGATCGCTCAGCATGTTAACGACCCCATGCTCTAAGCCGCTACTGCCGTATTGATTGATGATTCTACGAATACCAGATTCACTGGCAGCATACACTCTAACTGGCTTGCCGATTTTCTTGCTTATAAAATCAACTGCCTGCACGTTATCCGCATCAAGCATTGCCAGCACGATCTTATTGTCAATTTCGCCGATAGGTACGGCCATATAATGCTCAGCTGCGTCCTGGGGCAAGTAGGATAAGATTTTCGTATCAACATTCGTGGTTGCCAAATTGACATAGGGTACGCCGTTGGCTTTTGATAAGGCTTCAGTCAGTTGTTCGTCAGTAATCTTGCCGCTCTCTAGCAAATAGCTAAAAAATGGCTGGCTTTGCCCGGCAGCTTTTGTTTTTAACTGCTGGAGTTCGTTTGCAGATATTACCCCGTCACTAACTAAGTTATCTTCTACTTTAGATTGAGTAGAGGGTGATAAAACACTCATCTTACTCCCAGGCGTTATTGACCGTTAAATGGCTGGCTGTTGTTTGAATTGCCAATCTGCACTGGTTGGGTAGCGTCTACAGCACCATTGTAAAAGATAGCTGAGTAAGCTGTATCATTTTTAACATCCGGGAAGTCGGATTTGATAGCTTGCACCTGCGGAGCTTTGTCAGTATGATCAATCGGTTTAAAGACAGCGCTCGACACAAAGTATGAAATTATAGCCGCAACAAACGCGATTAATAGTAAGGGTACTAGGTCTTTACGGGTCATTGTATCTCCTTTGAACCATTGTCTACTGTTTTTGCTGGCTGATAATAAGTCGTAGCTGAAAGATTAAAGGTCATATTATCATTACTGCCTGAAAGTGAAATGCTTGTTACGTCAAATGGCCTAACAGACTTTTCAAGGTCACTTACGAAAGCCAGGATTGAGCTATAACTACCAGTACCACTTATAGCTAGAGGCATTGCTACCGGGCTCGGGCTGGCTGATGCCGGCTGGCTGGCAGTTTCGCTTTGATCGGTAGCCGAAACTGATGGTGAACTGATACTTTCCGAACCCATCAATTTATATAGGCTCGTTAATAATGCAGGAAAGTCGTACTTGCTTGGGAGGGCATCCAAAACGATCCGGCTGTTATCACCATCAGGCGGTACAGCATTTTGGTCTTTGGTATTTTTTCCGCCAATAATATTCGGGTTTGTGTTATTAAAAAGGTCGTATTTCTGCACCAGGCTTTGTGCAGCAGTAACATTTTGTTTGAGTTGGTTAGCAGCTGCATTCTTGGAATTTATAACTTTTCGCTGGTAGCTAGCTTGCTTTAGGAGTTGCTTGGAACTAATCAAACAAAACATGCTGACAGCAACAATTATTGCCATTGTCACTAGGACTTTTGACTCAGTTCCGTTAATCTTTACACCTTTGCTAAGTTGAAATTTGGGTAGTTTCATAGATTACCTCTTGATCTCGGTGTTCTGTCCATTAAATAATGAGTTGCTTGGGTCATCAATTGCCGAGCGAGTAGTGGTAAGGCTGGGTACTACAAGCTGCGGACTAACATGGTGGCCTTCGCTATCAGTGAGGGTATTTGCGAATAAAGTTGGATCAACCTGGACTTTAATCTCATAACTTGCAATACCGCTACTTATACCAAAGCTACTTTCTACCACTGAAGGAAAGGCTTTTTTACCAGTTTGGGATCCAGCATTATAGGTAGTAAATTTCAAGGTATCCACAAAAACGTTAACACTATGTTGAGAATCCGATGTACCAGAAATTGTAAGTACATTACCGCTAAGGTCCAATGTTACTGTACCGATATGTATATTTGTGGGGGTAACAACAGTCAAATAATTACTTAACCGCGAGCTTATGTGTTTATTAGAGTGCAGGTTGGTTAGTGTGGGAAGCTGATTTTGTACTGTTAATATCTGGTCAAGATTTTTTACACTAGTCAGTTTTTTATTATTTTCTGCAATTGCGTTATTGGCGTCGCTGAGTTGCTTTTTCTGCACACCGTAGACTGTCAGTAACAGCAACACAAAGACACCAACTAAAGCTGCGGCAGCCAGAAATCCCAATCTAAGCACCAGCTTTTGTTCCCTGCCAGATTGGACATGGCTTAATTTACTATCAGGGACTAGATTAAACTGTATATTGTTCATTCGCTTCTCTCCGCCAACCCTACAGCTATGCTAAAGTGATTAGAAACTGCAGCCAACTCGTTATAACGTGCCTGAGGTATGCTGACATTCCGCCAGGCATTACCAACTTCAACATTTAAGGCAAACCTGTTAGCTATGTATACCGGTAGTTCCGGGATTGAAGATGCCCCGCCCGTAACAATTATCCGTTCAATTTTAGAAGCCTGGTACCTACCTTGAAAGAATTTAATCGACTTTTCAACTTCATTCATTAGCCCGTCCACCGTGTCGACTATGGCATGATAGACTCGGCCTTCCAGCTTAGTCTTGTCTAGACCAAACTTGAAGACAAATTGCTGTGCCTGGTTATTGTCTACAGCCAGGTTCTGAACTACTGATCTAACTATCGCGTTTGCACCTACAGGAATGGCTCTAGAAAGATGAGGTACGCCACTCATTACAACTACTAAGTCAGCTGAGTTGCTGCCAATATCTAAGACCATCTGCGGCAAATTACTATCCTGCGGCACAACTGCTCGAGCCAATGCCATGCTGTCAGGCTCTAGGGCGACAACATTTAGACCAGCTGCTTCTATCATTGCCAGCCTAGCTTCAACATAATCGTTAGGAACACTGCTAAGCAAGACTTCTACTTTTTTAGGGTCTGTCGGGGAGTCGCCAATAATCGCCCAGTCTATTTTAGATTGCTCTAATGGTGTCGGAATAAATGAATCCGCCTGAAAGCGGATAGTCTTGTTAAGATCAGCCTCCGGCATTTTATCCATGTCTACAATTGCCGTGAAGACTTTTTGCGATGGAATATTGGCCGCTACGTGTTTTGCAGTTATACCTGCCTGATGCATTAGGTCTCGGATAGCCTGTGTGGTCTTTTGCCTGTCCATTGCTGAATCGCTCTGCGTAAATGCTCCTTGCACAGGTAGCTCGGCATAGTTTTCAAGAGTGTACGTAGCGCCACTTTTTTTAAGCTGTACCGCTCTTATCCCGGTTGTGCCTATATCGAGCCCGAAAAAGTCATTAATCCCACCCAGTATTTCCATATTTTCCTCGATTATAGCATAAGCATTTTTGGTTTAGCGTAAGTATTAAATCAGTCTTCATCATACACCCTAATACACAGGAGGTAAACTTTTAATACTATCCACAGTAAAGCCAGGTCCTTGACTATTAAAGAATGCATTACCTATGCCGGCTTCGGGACTATAGTTAATAGTTTCTGCGGCATTATTATTAGATATATTACTACTGGTGTAAATCCTTAGAAGTTGAATCTTCTGGGCATACAACGCTCCGTTTATAGTCAGAGGATTGATCTGGCAATTGGCTTTAATATAGGGTTCATCGGGATCAGTCGTGCTTCCATCGTGGCACGTCCATATTACTCCGTTCTTACCTGTAGCAGGATCTGGTTCGGCAATGTACCAACCGTCCAATTGAGTTACGTCTTTATCAATGTAGATATCGCCACCTTTAACTACCAGCACAAAACTGGGAACGTTGCTGGAAGTATCACCGAGATCAAACTTTAGATTGTGATTAATGTAAACATTACCGTCCGTGAATATTACATAGTGGTTATTCGTATCAAGCGGTAAAGTTACGTCACCAGATAGTAATGTGTAAGTCTGCTGGTGTGGACTTATTGTGTAATAGTCAGACGCATCAGTACCTATTTGAACATTAGCTACTGGCTTTGCGCTATTTACATACTTAGCATAATAGTCAGTGAGGCAGTTGGTTTTAGTTGATGTGCCCCCAAAACTTCCACCCCAAGGCGAGACGTCTTTGTTGGCAAAAGTCAGATCGTTATAACTGCTACCGCTAATATGATAAGTAACAAATCCGTGGTCTGAAGACGTCCCCTCTACGTTACCTAGAGCTATAGCACCCCAGTCCGAATTTGACCCTGTCCCGCTCTGCCTGGCAAAGGCAAAAATAGCACCTTTATTAGCGCCTGCTTGATAACCTGAGTCACTTACCCGACATGTTCCATAATCATATTCGCCTCCGACAAAAATATCCTGTCCGCCTGTACGGGCAGTAGACGCTCCGTTTGGAGCAACAGCACCACCGCCGGTAACATTAAAAGTCGGGCATCTATACCCGCTGCAACCAGGCGCCGCTTTTGTTTTTGTATTTGGTGCAAGCATTATTACAAATGCCAGACTAATACTAAGAGTCAGAGTCAGCAAATTCCTGACTGAGGTGTGCATACATAAGCATTATAGGTGTGCCCCATCATAAGCGCAACAATGTTTTCTCTTGGTTGTATACTAAGCACATTTTACAATACGCATATGCTACGGCAATTCTTCCGCTGGTTCAAAAGACACATACTAATTATTCTGCTTTTTCTTATCATCGCCTCTGTAGCCGGCTACTTTATTTACCAGAAAGTCACTCTAGAGATGAATCGCCACTCCTTCCAATCCGCCCAGCACGCGATTGACGGAGTCTATGCCGATATCGTCTCTCAAGTTGGCGCTCCAGATGATAGCGGCACTCAAAAATACTGCAACACTAGTCCTAATGGCTATAGCTGCATCATTGGTAAGTCTTTTATCTATGGAATAGATAATGAATCTTCAGCAAACAGTCTGTTTAAGAAAATCCAAAAGGTTATTGGTTCTCAAAATTCGCAGTTTAGAACAGTCAGGCATTTAACGACAGAAGTTAAGGATATTACTATTACCGGCGCACCTTACGCTTCTGCCTCCGACAGGTATAGACTCTACGGATTAGATTGTGTAGCTAACTACATATTCAATGACCGACGAGATCCTGATCTAACACTCAAAGATAGTTCTAAAAAGCCCTTTGAGGTTGCTATAGATTGTTTTGGGGTCGCTAAACGAAACTACTATTAATGGATCAGCAAACAGAACCGCATCGAAACCTTGCTAGCTGATCAGATTTTTACAAATAGCATTCCTGATCGCTTTTTTGGAAAAGCTGTTCCCCTAATTATCAAGTCTATAGCTGCATGCATAGAAAACTGTCTGACATGTGGGTCTGGTGTCCCCTCAGAAGGAACAGCTTCTCTTCCCCTACTATGCTGAGTCGGATAGATAGACCTTGCAGAGGCAAAACTAAAAGCGCGCCATACAAGATCAAACATGGTTCTGCCATCGAAACCTTCTGGCACTGACTGCAAACCGGCACACACGGCTGATGGGTCTACCACGTGGATTAACTCATCAACAACTTCAGCAGCATCATCTAACATTCCCTCTATAGGCGTAACAGTTGTAATTCCGGTTTGGGGATCGAGCTTTAATTTAGCAGGATCAAGCTGTGGCATTACCTTATCCTCTTGATGCATGTTATATAAGTAAGTCCTTACTATTCCCTGAACATAAGTTGGATGACGAGCCAAAAGTGCACCGAAATTCCGTGCTTGAAGAGCTATGCTACCCCATAGAGCAGGATCAATACCCTCACGACTAGCCACATTAGCTACAGCATCATGTATTTCTGCCATAGCCTGTATGCCGGGGGCATAAGATCCTAGAGTTTGTGTCCTTATAATCTCACGCACTCGGTCACGATCAGTCTCTGTTAAGCCATACCTGTCAAACACTTGGCCCATATCTAGCCTAGAATGTCTTGCTTCTGACCAACTCACTACTTGCGCTGTCATCCAGTTAGCAAGATTTGCATAAGGTTCGTTTGATCCTGCTGCTTCTTCTAAGGGATTAACAACATCTTCTGGAATAGTAGATGGGTCTTTTAGCCAAGCTAAGTCTTGACCAAACCGAGTCATCTCTTGTTTTCTAAGAGCTCTTTCTGCACGCGGTAAGGCAGCAGCACCAGCATTATTTGTTGCCATGAAAAAATAGTATAGAATAAATATGCTTGATAGTCAATAAATGCAACTACCCGAATAGAAGCTGAACTAAGCTAACTTGGTAGCCAGGCCCATAGGACCTGTAAACTTTAAATAAAAGAACTGAAAAAATGATAGTGCCGATTATAAAAAGTTTAGGATAGTTTCTATAAACAAATCGGTGAAGTATTGGGTAAACACTGGCTAGCATGCCGTAAATAATGGCATATCTACTAATTCGAACCAGAACAGCAAAAATTAAAAATGTAATGATAAAAAAATGATAATGCGGCGCTAGATGCGTAAATACTTTGTACGGAACTCCGGAAAAAGGCTGATAAATTAAGCCAATTAAACCATGAAGGTCATACCAGTGCCTTACCTGAGCCACCATACCAGGTTGAATGTAGGGCAACTTATCTATCAAGCGCTCGGGCAGATGTATCGCAAAAGCTACGATCGTACCAGCTATGGTTCCGTAAATGTCGTAAAAAAGTAGTTCCCTTTTCCGGCGAGTCCGCATAAAAATTAGCAATATTAAGAGGAACTCTGGAATCACAAACCAAAAAAGAGCTTCAGTAGCCGCCCAAAAAAAGACCAACCAGTTTGTATATCTACTTGAAAAAAATTGCTCTATATCCTGGTTGAAATCTTCGCTCGGTTTTTTGTTTATTTTTAAGTGCCGCCGATACAACCAGTAAAAAGGCAGCATAAATAGGACGATACAAACCTGGATGAACAAACAATTTAAGATTATTAGCCCGAAGCTCTTAAGCATGTAGCTAAGACTTTATACGCCGCTCTGCGAAAGCGCAGCAAGGACCAAAATAATAAACCCTATAAAAAGACAAACAACACCAATGCCGATCCAAGCTAGAATTTTGAATATGGCAATGGCTTCTCTATGCGAGCCGGTTGCCCCGGGAGCTTTTTTATTTTCCCGATAAAATACAAACAGCCCTAAAGCACCAAAAACACCTAATGCTAGCGGTAAAAATATTCTGCCGCTACTATTACCAAGGAATTGAAACATGACAAGCCCAAAAAGTATAAGCCCGAATATATGAAATCCTGTTAGCCGAGATGAGTCTGTAGGAGGAGCGCTAGGTACACCAACGGGCTGCTGCTGAGTCGGAGTAGCTGGGCCTTGGCTTGGGCTTGTTTGTTGATTATTTTGATCTTCCATGCGGACTTCCTACTTTAGCTACTAGCCAATTCGATGCTATAAGCATGGCAAAGCAAACAGTTATAGACGCAAATGACAAAGCTACTGTACTAGTCTTTTTTGCCGCTATAAAAATTAAAGCTGAAGCTGTAGCCAGGGCGTAAATCATTGAGTAGGTGCTACGCAGAGTTGGCTGCTTAATCTTGTCTGTAACAAGCCTAGCTACCTTTATATTTGTTGGCAACCAAACTAGTGTAAAGATTAATCCAAGCACGACGGCAACCGGTTGCTGGGTATTGAAAATTAATAAGCTGTCTCTTAAAAAAGGTGCTGGGTAATAATATTTAACCCGTATATAAACGAGCAGCAGCGCAACCATTGTTGCCAGCCATAACCAATGCTTTGTTTTCTTGCTTAGCCATAAGCTCAGCATAAATAAAGTACCAACTAGTAAAAATAAATCGCCAATAATTACGGACCTTTTTAGCCACTCATCGCTACCATTAGCACTGGCCACCGCCCACACCCATAACGCCACCGCCAAAGAGTAATAAGCATGAACAAAACCACTGAGCCCAAGCTTGGTTCTTTTAATTACCTGCTCCCTAAAAGTTAGGCCGAACAGCAAAAAAAATATTCCCGCTATAGTAAATCCGAATGTTGCTAACATACTACTGCTTTCTTTCAGTCTAACATATACTTAACCATAAGTGATGACAGAGCGGTTTTGGCTTTTTTGTATCCTATCGTATCTTTCTGGCACAATTGCTTTCGGAAAGATTATTGGCAAGCTGCATGGTGTTGATATACAAAAAAAAGGCAGCGGTAATATTGGTTTTGCTAATGTGCGGCGGACTCTGGGCTGGTCGGCCGGCGTGATCGTTTTAGCCGGTGATATGTTAAAAGGCTTTGTTCCCGTTTTTGCCTTTAAGAAATATTTAACTGACCCGCAAATAATGATAGTGGCCCTACTTGCTATTCTGGGCCACATTTTTCCGCTATGGCTAAGATTCAAAGGCGGTAAGGGGGTAGCGACCGGCTTAGGAGCAACATTAGCCATAAACCTATGGATCGGCTTAGTCAGCATATCGATTTACCTAATGGGTGTCGCGATATTTAGAAAGTCGGCACCGTCATCTTTGGCTGCAATATGGAGTTTACCGCTTCTGTCTCTGGTTTTTTTAAGAGATTTTTCCTGGTTTTTTGCTCTGGTCGCCTTAATAATCACTTGGACCCACCGAGATAATATCAGTCAACTGTTAAATGAGGCTAGGTTGTGAGCTTTGACCAAACTGGTATACCCTTACGCCAGTTAGTATCGCTGTTTTGTGGACTACTAGTCGCAGGAATTTTTCTTACCCTACCCCTTTTCAAATTCAACTATCGTAAATTCTTCCACTCCAGCCTTTTTACAAAGATTGTTTTTTGGATACCAATTTTCTTAGTAGTTTTAGCCCTACTTTACACGGGAAATAACTTTAGACTAGGAGTATTATTGGCGCTTTTTGTGGCAGCTTTTGCTGAGCTTTGGCGTTCAATAAAGAAATCGAGATATAGGTTGTTGCCCGCATTCTTTTATTTACTTTTTATAATTGGCCTGGGGCATTTTTACTTTTTAGAAACTACATATACAAATAATTTTATAAACTTACTTATCAGCCTCTCGTTTGCTACCGTTTTGGCTGATGTTACCGCCTTCTTTTTGGGGAACTACTTAGGTAAACATAAGCTTCCGGCTATTATAAATAAAAACAAGAGTTGGGAAGGTGTTTTAGGCGAACTTATAGGTGCGTTCGTGGGTCTAGCGCTGGTCAATATATTTGTGCAACCAGTTATATCTAAATGGCTCTTTCTGCCCATTGGCATTGGTAGTATAGTTGGCGACTTATCAAACAGCGCCGTAAAGAGAAGATTGGCAATTAAAGACTGGGGTAACGCCATCCCCGGGCACGGTGGTTTTATAGATCGATTATCCAGTATTGCCGGCAGCGTAGCTTTAACTTTCTATTTTTTAAGACTTACTTTTTAAATTGTTTTTTCTGGCTGTGACAATTTCTATTCTATGAAGCGAGTCTTCAAGCTAAGGTTTTAGGCTTTGCTTATCCAATTTGTTTATACTTGCAAAATACAGAGAAAATTAAGTAACTTATAGGTATGACACAAGTAGGCGATGGGGAGGTTCCAGGAATTGGATCTGAAGCCAGAAATGAAGCTTTAGATGAAATAGCTGCCTTCATACGTCTGAACACAGATTTTCGCGAGCTTGTACGGCTTGTCGGGAGGTGTCCTTCTGTAAGGTACATCGGTTCAGTTACAAAAATTGGCGATACAGTTACACACAGCGCCGCGTTTTTTTTCGAGAATGAATTCTTCAGGCAAAGTGGTGACGAAGCTTTAGTTAGAGCATCTGTCGGAAGTTGTATAGCAGAGACTGAGGCCATGTGGGAGTTAGCTACAGAAATTAGACCTGAGGCGCCAACCGATACAAAGTTTGGCACTGATTTTGAGACTAGGGTCATGACTGCCCTGTTACATCCAGAAGAATTTGACGGAGTAGTTGGCGAAAATGGCGAAGAAGAGTCCGCCCACGACAGAGCATATAGAGCAGTGACAACACTCTGTGATACATATAGTAGTTCTGTTACGAATGTAATTGAAAAATTTATGAGTTCTGAATCAATCCTAGAATTTAATCTCGCAGAGCTGGAACGTGAAGAAAGATCCAGAAAACTTGAGACAGCTGGTATTGTTGCTGCTGCAGCTTTTTTGGGCACACTTGGGGCTCAATGGGCGAGTAAAAGACTAGGCCTCAAGAATGACTAAAGTATCACATGATAGCGAGACGCCGGCGCGCGGCCAGCAGGTTTTGACTGCTTGCGCTCTAATCCATCAAAAAGTTGATGGCGTTGAAAAAGTCTTTCTGGCAAAAAGAGCTGATACCAAAAAATTTATGCCCGGCATATATGAGCTTTTAGGTGGGCATATAGATTTTGGTGAAAAAGTTGTAGATGGGCTGAAGCGCGAAGTCAAAGAGGAAACAGGCATGAATATCAGCTTGGGTGATGCATTCTTTGAATTTACGTACGAGAATTGGGTTAAAGGCTCACACTCAATTGAAGTTGTCTATTTCGCAAAATTCCTAGATCCACTTGAAAAACTTAAACTTCACCCCGGA
>DASRGY010000051.1:0-8007 GCA_035650795.1 Saccharimonadales bacterium (SeqCode) | reverse complement strand
GAGAACTTTTTTTGCCTAACTTGCTTATCAAAATTCATGCTATGGGTTTTATGAGAACTTACCCATAAAGTAACTTCCGGTTTTAGAAGCCGGCCTATAAATTTCCCTTCACCGGGACGGTCACAGTCCGCTTCTACTACATAGAGCTTCTTGCTGGGTAGTTTCCGCCAAATCTTAAACGGAGCAAGCACGAATTTAATTAACCATTGGTGTGGAGACTCAACGTTAGATTCCATGCCTAAAATATGGAAAGGGATGCCAATGGAGCTATTGGCGTGGTGGGTATAAATAGCTTCATTACCAATTTGAGCCTCGACCATATGAAGCAGAGTCGTTTTTCCAGAGGAGCCTGTTAGAACAATTATTCTTGGGCGCCATCTTCTAAGCACAAACTTTGACCAGAATGCAAAATAGCTAGCAACTACAAAGTATAGGCTTTTTTTGAGGACAGAAAGCATTTCTATTATTGTAGCTTATAAGGAGTAAAAAAGCTGCTTACGTAAAGCAGCTCCTGGTGGAGCTTTGCAGGTTTAAAACCTGCATCGCCCCAAGTATGAAGCCACCTAAACGACCTCATAAACTTAAGTATAGCAAGCTAGAATTTTACTCAACCCTCTTTCGTTAAAGAAGCTGCTAGAAGTTTCAGATTAACTAGCAAAAATAGTGTCACGGCGAGCCATACGATGGCTATGTTTTCACTCTTAAAGAATAAAACTATCTGACCTATGAAAATATTTACTAATAAGCTTTGTTCAAAATACTTATACGCACGCCTAGGTCGCCGGGTCACGTACTGATACATAGCGGCTGCAACAAGTGCAGCAGAAACAAGCGCTGATATACCACCAATAATGTCTGATTCATCGCCTTGCAGTATAGCTGTAACGTGCTTGTCTTCTGGAAGGGCCGCTCCAGCCAAAAAAAAGGCTGCCGCAAAAAGCGACGCAAAGCCATACACTACTGCCACTGCTATAACTAACTTTGGAAAGAAGTGTTTTTTACTAAGAATGATCATAGGCTTCTTAATATCATTAATAATTCTGTCAAGTAACGACGGCTGGCGGGTAGGAGTTGGCTTAACTCTCTCGAGCAGCATTTTGGTAGGGACATATAGATTATGCCCTGGCGAAACATGCTGCATTAGCTGTTTTGCATGTCGATACTCCCGTACATCAAGGTCTTTGGTAGCAGCATCTTTTAGCAAATCCAAGACATTAGCCATATAGTCGTCCTCACTAAGCCGTCTCTGGGCGCTGTAACGGACAATAAGATACAAGACAACGAACGTCAGATATATAAGCCCGGGTGTAGCATGAAAAAAATAGTTATTATTTTTAGTGACAAATTTTCCTAATTCATCCCAAACCAAGCCAAACCCAAGCCCGGCCATTATTGCTGCAAATCCACGAGCAGCCCGATTAATTGTTCCAACCAGAAGCATGACTGCCGCTAGCATTAGGAGACTCCCCGGTAATAGGTGTGAGATATGCAGGGTTGAGTTTCCGAGTTGCGGGTACCCGGCAATTTTCAGAGAAAAACGGATAAATAATATTGTGGTGATTGCCGTGATAAAGAAGGCATCAAATAGCTGAGCAAACTCAACGTTTCTAACTACGCGCACTAATCGAATCATACTTTTACTTTAGCAGTTTTATTTCTGTCTCTGTTAATTCTCGCCATTTGCCTTGTTCCATTCCTGTTAAACCCAAGGGGCCGTACTTGGTTCTACGCAGCCTTATAACTGACAAGCCAACAACCGATAGCATCCGTTTTACCTGGTGATAACGTCCTTCATGGATAGTTAATTCAATTTTATCGCTAGCTAATTTTTTAACTTTCGCTGGAGCTGTTTTACCATCATCTAGCTCTACTCCGTCACTCAATTTATTAAGCATCTCCGATGTAATAGCGCCTTTAACTTCAACCTCGTAAACTTTATCAATCTCATAACGCGGGTGCATTAGCCTATTAGCTAACTCACCGTCATTTGTTAGCAAAAGCGCACCGCTGGTGTCGTAATCTAGTCTACCTACCGGTATAACACGCTCAGCAATATTTACAAGATCAACGACCTTCCTTCTGCCCCGCGGATCTCTTAAGGTCGTGACATAGCCAGGGGGCTTATAAAGCAAAACATACCGTAGTTTCTGAACCTCAATTATTACACCATCGAACGTGACTACATCACTTTCGGAGACATCCATGTTCAGGTTTCCCTGCTGGTTGTTAACTTTTATGCGTCCGGATTTTATCAGCTCATCTGCTGCTCGTCGCGAAGCAATACCTGTTCTTGCTAAAAAAGCATTAAGCCGCATGGATAGTCAGATAAAGAAATAAGATGCCCAGCAAAAAGAAGACCACCATCCCGTGTTTTTCGTACTTAGGAGCGTGCAATATATGGGCGAATCCTGTGAACCAAGTTTTATAGCCGTTTTTTATCTGCAGATAATCTCTGTATATATGCACAAAGCAAAAAATACTGATCAGCGTAAAAATAATCTTCATAAGTTCGTGGTGGAGTCGCGGAGAATCGAACTCCGATCTCATCCATGCCATGGATGTGTACTAGCCGTTATACGACGACCCCGATCAACCCCTGCGATTATACAAAAGTTGATCTGTTAATTCTAGTGGTAGCTATGGCCTATGCCACGTGAAATCATAATGTAGTTAACAGGTACTGTAATTATAAATGCGATCGCTAAGGATGCACCTAAGCTCCACCAGAACAGGAATGTTCCGAGCGTAGCATTGATGGCTCCTGGGACTAACCATTCTATAGTGTTGTCAATAAGTTCCATCGAGGTGATTGACAGAGTATCAGTTGCCAAGGCTGTTTTCACTGCTTGATTAGATTGCTGACCGTGTTTTTTTGCACTACGAAAAGTTAACAGGTAGCCAAAAAAGAAAGCTAGGAATACTGCTAATGCAGTTTGTAGAATATTGTTCCATTTACTGCCAATGGCCATTCCAAGAATTTCACCAATACCGCATCCCAGCAGACAATGTAAGGTGTGGCTTATAGCTTGTTTAAACATGATTGTGGTGGAGATGGGGAGACTCGAACCCCCTACCTCGGCAATGCGAATGCCGCGCTCTACCAGGTGAGCTACATCCCCTCGCCTGACTTCCTTAAGGATTGTAGCATTTTACGAATTGGCAGCCATCGTCCTGTTTTAGTATGTTCATAAGCAAAATCTACTGCCAAGAAGGCCATAAATCCTGCGATTGCGTAGTTCGAGATAAATGTATGTATATCAGCCTCAAACAGTGCCGCACCAGCAGCAAGACTTAGCGCGCAATCACCTAAAATTCGGAGGGTGCGTGGTCTTTCAGTAATATTTTCACTAGAGGGACTTTTTTCAGGAGACATAGCTATATTATAAAATCTTAAACAGTAATAAGCAAAACAACCCCTGGTACGTATGCAAAAGACCGTCTCTATGAAGACGGTCTTGGAGGTTAACGGGCTTCGCGCAGCCCACCCGTGGGCCCGGGCGAAGTTTGTTTTATAATCTTTGTGTTTATGTTCGCGTCCGACAACTGCGAGGTATGCCGGATAGGCCCGGTTGCGCGAAGCTAAGTAACATTACACGCTTACGCTTAGTTTCTGTCAAGTAGCTTTAAAAGTCCATCTTCTTCAATTTGTTTGGTGCCAATCTCTCTCGCGTGTTTGAGTTTCGCCTCACCAGTGTTAGCTCCAACAACTAAATAATCGGTGTCACTTGTTACAGAGGATTGAAATTTACCGCCCAGAGCTCTGATTCTTTCTGCCGCTTCTTCTCTGCTCATAGACTCAAGAGTCCCGGTCACAACAAAGTTCATCCCCATTAGTGGACCTTTTGGTGGCTGTGCGTCATGCGGTTTTAAATTATACTTTTCAAACTTGGTGAGTAGCCTTTGGTTAGGAGGCCGCGCAAACCACTCCACGATTGATTCTGCTACCACACTACCGATGCCTTCAATCTCACTCAACTCATCGATGGTAGCCTTTTTTAACCTCTCAAAGCTGTGAAAATGATTGGCTAAATCCAGAGCTGTTTGTGAACCAACTTGTCGGATGCCAAGAGCATAAATAAATCTGTCGAGAGGTGGGTTTTTCTTCCCACTAATTGCTTTTACTAGTTTTTCGGCAGATATATCAGCAAAACGCTCAAGCTTAAGCAAGTCATCTTTCTTAACAGTGAATATGTCTGCCGGATCTTTTATCAAGCCAGCGCTTATTAAAGCTATGACATTTTTCTCTCCCAGCCCTTCTATATCAAGGGCGTCTTTACTAGCAAAATGCTGGATTTCTTTCCACGAGCGGGAAGGACAAGCTTCATTGGGACAACGCCAAACAGCCTCAGTAGCTTTTAATTTTGCTAGCTTTGTTCCGCAGTCTGGACAGTGTGTAGGCATAATAAATTTCTGTTCAGAGCCGTCACGCAATTTTTTAATCGGTTCAACAACTTCAGGAATAACATCTCCGGCCTTATGAATAATAACCGTATCACCTATTCTGATGTCTTTACGATGGACTTCACCTTCGTTATGTAGTGTCGCCATCTGAACAGTGCTACCTGCTACTACCACCGGCTCCAGCATAGCCACTGGCGTTGCGGAACCGGTTCTACCAATACTTACAAAGATGTCTTTAACTTTAGTCGTGGCTTGCTCAGCCGGATACTTATAAGCTACCGCCCCGCGGGGCGCTTTTCCGACCACTCCTAGTCTGGCTTGCATTCTTCTGTCATTGATTTTAACTACCAGACCGTCTGTATTAAACGGCAAATTTTTGCGCTTTTCTTCCCATTTTTTAGCAAACTTAAGAACATCTTCAGCAGCGTCTAATTTTTGGGCTTCTTTGTTAGCAATCAAGCCAATCTGACGTAAAGCTGAATATATGAATTCGTTTGTTGGTGTCTGCGATGTATCAACGCGCAGAAGATCATAGGCATGAAACTGCACGGGGCGACTGGCCACTAGCTTAGGATCCAATTGGCGGATGGTCCCGGCAGCTAAGTTCCGGGGGTTTGCAAATCTAGGAAGGCCTTGTCTTTCTCTCTCGACATTTAATTTCTCAAACTGGTCTTTATACATAACTATCTCGCCGCGGATTTCTGTTCTGCCATTAAGAAAATCCTCATAGCCTTTTACTGATCTCAAACGGAGCGGGATCGATTCAATAGTTCGGACATTAGCTGTTACGTCTTCGCCGACAAATCCATCTCCACGAGTTATACCCTGCACAAGTACTCCATCCTGGTAAACAAGAGCACACGCCAAGCCATCCATCTTAAGATCGGCAAAAAAATCGAACTTTGGATTGTTTACTAATTTTGATATCCGGTCTATCCATGCCCTAAATTCTTCTTCGTTAAAAACATCATTAAGGCTTAGCATACGGTTACTGTGCCTTATTTGCTTAAAACCCGGTAATGGCTCGCCTGCTACTCGCTGAGTAGGAGAATCTGGTGTAATTAATTCTGGATGCTCTTGCTCTATCTGTGATAGCTCATGCTTAAGGGAATCAGCTGCAGCTTCTGACATTATCGAGTTATTTAAAACATGATAGTTGTAGCGATATTCGCTTATAAGTTCGCGTAACTTAGCGGCCCGAACAGCAACCTTTTCAGTTCTGTGCATCTAATAAACTCCTGTACAAGGTATAAAGATACGTATGCGCAAAAAGCAGTCCAGAAACACTTAATAAATAAAAGATCGCAACGGCGAGAAAAGGGACATATAGAAGAAACGGAATAATTATGACGGCCATCACTACCAGGGATAGTAAAGGTAAAAATACAACTCTTCTAATTACCTGCCACCTTCTAAAGCGCACTAAATTCCTGGCCGAGCGTAAAGCTTGAAGTGGCTGCATTTCGGGTAAAGTTACAATATAAAGGGCAAAGATTGAGCTGCTTATCATATATATTGACCAGATGGCTAAAAGAGCAAAGGCGGCTATAAATGTCGCAATTAGTACACCGCTGGAATTAACAACTGTAGCTACAATAGCGTTAATAATAGCGGCTCCGAGTGTCGGTGGTAAAAGCTGAATAAATATAACTAAAATGATTAACACAAAAGGGACAAACGGCGCCATTGCCTGATAATACGCCTGCCTAATACCAACTTTATTACCACATAATAAATGCCTTAGAGCCCAGATTATCACCAAACTACCCATGACAATGAGTAATATCTGGAGTACGGATGTTGTCTGGGAACTAGCAATACCACCTCCCCCTGCCAGGGGGCCAATTGTACTTAATATATTCCAAAAACCGTGCCCGAGTTCAAGATCAAGCTTTATTTCCGACACCCGAGAGTTTATGTTGCTTATACCACTAGCAAAAGCAATATCCAGAATTAAGTAAACAACCATGATGCCCATCAGGGGCTTCCAGTGCAGTCGCATCGTACCTAGCGCCTGCCTAACTAGACTAAAGCTGCCAGGAAGTTGGTGTTTACTACGTATTTTCCTCTTTTCAGCCTGTTTTTTTTGACGCCTGGTCAGTCTCCTGATACGAGTACTGCCAGTGGCCGCACTCTTAGCAGGAGGCTTTTTTGGCCCCACAGATTTAGCTCTCGCCATCTCTTTATTATATAGGAGTTACGGCTTTATTTGTGAGCCCGGTTTTCCAATTTTTCGATCATTTTTTCGTAAAAAGGTTTGGCAATTTTTTTGGCCTTGGGGTCGCTAATTCGGTCATACATCCAATCAAACTTATCTTTAATTTTTCCGTAGCCTAGTTTATCCAAACGCTTTAAAAATATTGGTGCGTTATTCTCTAGAAAACTTAGGCTATCAGCATCTTTTAGCAGATCCTGGTCGGCATCCCCCCCATATTCATGTTTTGATACCAGATGTTTAACCCGTGTTATAAGTTGATCACTACCGCCACTTTGAGCCAGAAACTCACCAACAATTTCCGCTCCTTTTTCCTGATGATAGGTATTGTCATTCTTATCTAAAAAGCCTCTTTCGGCTCTACCTATGCTATCACTGCTCAGTCGCGAAGCACGTTCAATATCGTGACTAATGGCAGCAATCAGCAAGGCTTCATCAGCGTCAGGACTCAATTGTTTTAGCCAGAAAACCGTCCGGTCAAAATGGACCATATGGGGTTTATCGTTGAAGCTTTCTTCAACAAATGTTCTGACCTTAACAAAAAGATCAGAATCGCTCATTTTTAAAGCTTCATTTCTCTAAGAGCATTAACACGTGCTTCAATTGGCGGGTGCGTGCTAAATAGATTCAAAAAAGAATGGCCCTTGAGCGGGTTGGCGAAAAACATGTGAGCCGTTGCCGTATTCTGACGGCGCATTGCACTGCCCGTTTGACCTATTTTAAGGAGGGCATCAGCAAGACCCTCGGGGTAGCGCGTGGTTAATGCCCCTGTAGCATCAGCGAGATATTCTCGCCGTCTACTAATCGCCAATTGCAACAAAGTCGCAGCTATAGGAGCCAGGATTGCAGCAAATAAAGCTAGCGCCATCGTTAACTGGTTCCCTTCTCTCTCGTCATTGCCCCAGAATGTCCAGCGGAGAAAAATGTCAGCAATCATAGAGATTATGCCAGCTAACGCAAATGCTAAGGTATTTACTCGGATATCATAATTCTTGATGTGCCCGAGTTCATGAGCAATTACCCCTTCAAGTTCTGTGTCGGTCATTATCTGCAGAAGGCCAGATGTAGCACAAACAACAGAGTGGTTTGGATCACGGCCAGTTGCAAACGCGTTAGGAGCTGGGTCATCCATAATATAGACCTTCGGCATAGGTAAGCCGTCAGTTATAGATAAATTCTCAACTGTTCTCCATAGCCGAGGGTTATCTTTTTTTTGGATTTCTTTAGCTCTGTTAACCGCCAACGCCATTTTAGCCCCACTAAAATAGCTAAATATGGAATAAGCGATTGCAAATATACCAACATAGAACAAGATCCCTGGTTGGCCTAAAGCCTTACCTATCAAGAAGCCTAAGCCCCATAGCAGGCCCAGAAAGAAGAACATAATCAGC
>DASRGY010000050.1:0-4958 GCA_035650795.1 Saccharimonadales bacterium (SeqCode) | reverse complement strand
TTTCTTCATTACGAATATAACTTGCAGGCTTAGCTTTTCTCTTCTTTATTCCAGCGTTCAATTGATTCGGCAATAACTTTTTTAGCATCATCTATATCACCCCAGCCGAGCACCTTTGTTGAACCAGGTTTATAGAGATCTTTGTAGTTATTAAAATGATACTCAATTTTTGCTTTCCAGCGCGTACCCAGATCATTCAAAGTTTTTATACCATTATCATTATCGCGATTATCAGCTGGGACAACAACAATTTTATGATCCATCTCTCCATCATCTTCAAAATTCATCACGCCAATAATAAGACACTCAGCCCATACCCCGGTTGGTATTGGCTCTGGAGAAACAATTAAAGTATCTAGCTCATCCCCATCTTCGTCCAGAGTTTGAGGAATAAAGCCATAGTTAACGGGCTTAGCAAAGATTAAAGGTTCAACTCGATCTACAGTGAAGGTTGCTGTTTTACGTCGATATTCTATTTTTAATATTGAACCTTGGGATAACTCGGCTACAGTGTTAACCTTGCCATTTTGCCAGTCGCCTGGATCAAGAACTTTGTTAAAATCTGTCATTTATTGCTCCTTTATGGTTACTCAGTAACTGTGACGCTTCCCTGCATAGAAGAGTGAAAATTACAATGATATTTAAATGTTCCGGCAGAATTGTAAGTAAAAGTATATGTTTGGCCAGGGTTAAGAGTGCCGCTATCAGGGCCAGTCCCGGAGTCTGCGGCCACAGTATGAGCAGTACTATCATTGTTTGTCCAGGTTACTGTAGTTCCTTTTTTGACAGTAATACTAGAGGGCGAGAAGGCAAAATTACTGATACTGACCTTATCTGTAGAAGTGGGCGACTGGCTGGCCGAAGATGAATTTGAGTTATTCATATTCATCTTCTCACTATTTGAAGAAGTTGGCTGAGATGTATTTTGATCGCTCTTATTATTGCGCGAAGCAGCACCCGCCACAATCGCCGCAATAATAAGAATAAGGATAATTAATGCCCCAACCCCTTTTTTCATAAAATATCTCCTCTGTTTTACCTATAAATAATATCACGCCCTAGGCGTACAGTTGGGGGTGACCTGCTACCTCTGGCATCTCTTTCCCGCGGCTGAGGGTATCAAGATACTCTCTGATCATAAGAGCCGCAGTTGCACCTTCGCCGCTCGCACTCGCTATCTGCAGAGTTGCTCCTGAACGGACATCACCAGCCACAAAAACTCCCGGCAGATTTGTCATAAGATGGGCGTCTGACTTAACGAATTTCCTTTCATCTAGCTCTAAGCCGCTGGCCTCCAGAAACTTTGTATTTGGATCCAGGCCAACAAAAACAAAAACGCCATCTGTCAGAAACTCTACTTTCTTTCCTGTAGGAGTCTCGGTTCCGACTACTTTAACAACTTTTCCGTCAGTACCAAGAATTTCATCTGTTGTAGTATTTTGATGAATTGTTACTTTGTCTTTCATTTTTGCCATTTCTTTCTGCAAAACATCACTAGCCTTAGGCTGGCTACGGACCAGCATATCGATATGGCTCGCAAATTTTGTTAGGAATAAAGATTCTTGAAAAGCCGAGTTTCCACCACCCACAACCACCAATTTTTTATCACGGTAAAATGCTCCATCGCAGGTTGCGCAGTAATGCACACCGCGGGCGTAAAATTCTTCCTCACCAGGCACCCCAATTTTCCTATATTCACTACCAGTGGCAATTAATACAGCCTTGGAATAAATATTACCGCTTGTGGTTGTTAATTTTTTTAGACTATCCTCTACTTCAAGTTTTTGGACTTCGCCAAGTTCAATCTTAGCGCCAAAACGTTCAGCTTGAGCCTGCATTTGGTCAGAAAGATCCAGGCCCGCAATTCCTTTAGCGAAGCCGGGGTAATTATCAACCCAATCCGTTACTGCTGCTAATCCGCCAATAACAGCCTTTTCAAATAAAACGGTGTCAATATCCTCGCGGCATGTATAGATAGCAGCGCTCAATGCAGCTGGGCCAGCGCCCACAATTACGAGATCATGAGGCTCCTGTTTAGTGCCTCTATTATTTGCCATTGAATTGATTATATAACCTAAGCTACAGCAGGGGCTAATTGAGCCAAGTTATAGCCTACTACAACATGTTGGCTATCATCATGCTTAGTAATTACAGTCACCGGCACGGTTAAAGCGCCGCTCATTTTGAGAACTTCATCTTGTCTCTCAGGATGTTCATCCAGATTAACTACTTCGTATTGCTTACCTTTCATGTCCAAAAACTTCTTCACCATGCTGCAATAGGCGCAGGTGTTAGTAGTAAAAATAGTAATTTTTTTCGTCATGGCTCCCCTCCGTTTGACGTTTTTTTAATTTTTATGCTCTCGCCTAAATAATATAACTTGTGTTTAGGTTGTCGTCAATAACGCTATATATTGTGTTTTTAACCCCAAATATACACACTACCCACGGACTAGATGCCCTCAAAAATTATTTAACACCCAGCAGGGTGATGTCAAAAACAAGGTCAGCATTTGGCGGTATACCTGAGCCCACTGGAGGATTTGCACCATAAGCTTCAGCAGCCGGAATAAGCAAACGGCGTTCGCCACCAACCTTCATTCCTGGCACACCTTCGGTCCAGCCTTTTATAACTCCCTGTAGGTTAAAGCTAATTGGTTGCCCACTGTCAAGAGAGCTCTGGAATATTGTGCCGGTAGCTGCAACAGCGCCAGTGTAATTGACGGTAATCGTTGAGCTGGGTGCTGCTTCTGAGCCAGTGCCTGTCTTTAGGTCAATCTTTTGCAAGCTGTCGATATGACTAATGGGCGTAAATCCAGAAAGTTGTTTGCCTTGTAGAGTATTAGTTGGTGTCTGTTGGGTATCATCCTTAGCCGGATGTGTAGCCTGCCAGAATGTAAAAACGCCAACAACTACACCGGTAAGAATGAATAGTAATGCCATAAAAAGCCACATAGCGCGTCTAAGCCCCCCTTTTATCTTCTCTTTCTTTGTTTTTGGCTTCTCGTCTGTCACTTAAACCCTTTCAGCTTTAAACTTTTTGGCTGCATCTTCAGCTATTTTATCAAGTAGATTATTAGCTTCTTGGGTAGTTAATGTCTTTTGGGGATGCCAAAGTGTAATGCGCCAAGTTGTTTGTTTGTAGTTTTCGTCGTTTTTTTTCTGAAAGATATCAATAGGGTCTAGTCTATAGCCGTAGCCGTCATCATGAGAAGCTGCCTGCAATCGCTCATTTATAAATGATTCTAGCGTGGCATAGCTCAGTTTAATGTCTGTTCTTAGGCATATATCTTGATCCAAACTCGGGTAACGATTCAGCTGCTCATAATTTGGGACACGTGGATTTTGTAAAGCAGAAATAAATAATTCAAAACCCGCGGAATGGGCGGGGAGCTTAAGTGCTTCAGAAACCTCAGCTTTATACTCGCCTAACACACCGACAAACTCACCGTCTGCATATATACCGGAACTGTGGAGTGGCTCAAACACAGCAACCGTATGCTTTGTGAGTTTATGGGCTTCTGAATCTACTTTATCCAAGGGAGTGTAACTGGCCTGGATATCGTGCTCACTAAAGAGATAAGAGATATATTTTTTAGCCGAAAAAAACGGCGACCCGTTATATGTTTCTTTTACATCTTTAGCCAAGACCAGCGCCAGCCGGTCAAATTCTCTGGGTAACCCTTCTTCAACTTCTGTCTTGCTATGAACTTTACCTATTTCAAAGATGACGAACTTATCGAAGCCTAATTTTATATTCGGGTGTATTCGTTCGAGCAAGCTTGGGGTCAAACTCAAGCGATAATATTGTAAATCAGGACTTATTGCATTCCGGATGTGATAGGCATCTTTAGGATCTTGGTTAGCTTTCTTTAACAATGACTCGTTGACAAAACTATAGGTTAAAACTTCGTTAGCCCCGCCAGACGATAGAATGTCTCGGAGGCTAGACTTGAAGGCTATGAGCGGATCTAATTTAGGAGGTGTCAGATCTCTTTTGGGTAGATCTAAAGGTAAATGGCCGTAACCGTACAACCGGCCAACTTCTTCTACTATATCTTCAGGAATTTCTACATCGATCCGCCAAAAAGGAGCGGTTACCGTAAGTTCATCAGCTTTTGATTCGACTTTAAATTCTACGGTTTGCAATAACTTGCTTATCTGCGAACGACTAAGAGTAAGTCCTAAACGGGAGTTAATAAATGCTACGCTAACTTTTACCGCAGGATAAAGATTCCCCCGCTTGATAGCATCAGGTGGGACATTATTTTCATCTACTATTTGGCTTGCCACCCGCCCGCCCGCAATTGCTCTAATTTCCGATACGATTTGACCTATAACAGCCATGTTTTGCAAGGGACTTTGACCTCTGGTAAACCGAGTGGCTGCATCCGTAAAAAGACCCTGCGACATTGCGGTCTTACGGATAGTATTCATATCCCAGCTAGCGGCCTCAACAATAATATTTTTAGTATTATCATCGACTTCACTATTGACAGCCCCAATAATGCCACCGACACAAACAATCTGTTTTCCGACTGTTACCACCATATCTTCTTTTGATAAGCTGATCTCCTTGCCACCAAGGACTGTTGTCTTCTCGGCTTGTTTGGCGCGGCGGACTAGTAGTCTAGCTTCAGAATTTCCACTAAGCTTTTTGATTTTATCGTAATCATAAATATGGATCGGCTGAGCTGTTAGGTACATATAAAAATTGCTAAGGTCTACAAGATTGTTTATAGGTTTAATGCCAATTCTGCTTAGACTAGCACGGAGCCAAACGGGACTAGGTTCTAATTTGACATCTTTCATGGCTACCGCACAAAAACGGGGTACTAATTTTGGTAATTCATTTTCAACCCTAAGCTTTAAGCCATTGCTCCGACCGTCATTCTTAACATTGGCATCTTGCCTGTACCATTCAGGACTTTTGAATGAATGCCCCTGAATTCCAGCCAA
>DASRGY010000049.1:0-13995 GCA_035650795.1 Saccharimonadales bacterium (SeqCode) | reverse complement strand
CTTACCGTTTGAAAAGGAGTTAAGATAAGTCATGGCTAAAAAATCAATTATTGCGCGTGATGCTAAGCGCCGAAGGCTACACCAAAAGTACGCTGCAATACGTGCTGAACTTAAAGCTGCTGGCGATCTAGAATCTTTAGCAATGCTGCCACGCAATAGTAGCCCAACTCGTTTGAAGAACCGAGATATTGTGACTGGCCGCCCGAGAGCCTATATGAGGCAGTTTGGCTTATCTAGAATAACCTTTAGAGAACATGCGTCGCGTGGCGAAATTCCTGGTGTAACTAAGAGTAGCTGGTAGGTTTAAGATGATATTAACAGATCCAATTAGTGATATGTTCACCCGAATCAGAAATGCTGTTGCTGTTAATCAGCGGGAAGTAACAGTTCCATATTCTATAGCTAAAGAAGAAGTCGCCAGAATACTAGTTAACAGCGGGTTTTTAAAAAATGTTAAAGCCGACAACGACTCCGATAAAAAAGTTCTCAGAATCCAGATTATAGACGAAAACCAGCCATCATTAATTACCGAGATAAAACGACTTAGCCGTCCAGGTAAGAGACTATATGTTCAAGCCAAAGAGATACCAGTAGTTAAGCGCGGTCGCGGCATCGTAATAATTTCGACTTCAAAGGGAGTTATGACTGGATCAGAGGCCGTGGCTAAGAAGCTTGGCGGAGAGTTAATTGGAGAGGTTTATTAGAATGAGTAGAATCGGTAAGCGGCCTATTTCCCTACCTGGTGGCGTATCTGTAAGTATCGAAGCCGGTAAAGTAGTCGTCACAGGGCCGAAAGGCACACTGGAGTATCGCTTATTGCCTGGGATTAACGTCGAGGCTGAGACCGATAAAGTAACTATTAGCCGTGAAAGTGATGCTGCAGAGATTCGCGCCCGACATGGTCTTGTACGGTCTCTAATTCAAAACATGGTGACCGGAGTAAGTAAAGGCTTTGAAAAAAAACTTGAACTTCAAGGTGTTGGATATAGGGTTGCCTCTCAAGGACATCAACTAAAATTTAATATTGGTTTTTCGCATGAGACTATATATAAAGTACCGGATAGTGTTCAGGTGACAGCAGACCAAAATGTAATTACTATTAGCGGTTCAGATAAGCAGTTAGTCGGCCAAGTCGCAGCCGAGATCCGTGCTCTAAAAAAGCCCGAACCTTACAAGGGCAAGGGGATAAGATATCTTAACGAACATATACTTCGTAAAAGCGGTAAAAGCGGCAAGGAAGCAGCATAATGAACAGGCTAATTGCAAAAAAAATGAGGACCACTAGACGGCAAATACGAACAAGGTCGAATATCACAGGTACAACCGAGAGACCGCGGTTATCTGTTCATGTAAGTAATAGGCATATTAGCGCCCAGTTAATCGACGATAGCTCAGGCAAAACACTAGCCTACGTAACAACAGTCGGCCATCAAGCAGAAGGAAGCTTGAGCGACAAAGCTGGTTGGGTTGGTGATGAGATTGCCAAAAAAGCAGCAAAAATAAAAATTAAAAAAGTTATCTTCGATAGGGGAGGCCGAAAATACCATGGTCGAATAAAAAACCTGGCCGATACAGCAAGAGCCGGAGGAATGGAGTTTTAAATGGCAAGAGCAGCTCATACACAACAAAGGACCAGTCTGTCAGAGGCTACATTTGATGAACGTGTAATATTCGTTAACCGTGTCGCTAGGGTCGTAAAAGGCGGGAGACGTTTTCGTTTTCAAGCCCTTGTGGTGGTCGGTGACCATAATGGTAAAGTTGGAATGGGGGTAAGTAAGGCGGCTGATGTTACTGCTGCAGTAAACAAAGCTACTGATGTGGCAAAGAAAAATTTACAGAAACTCAACCTTTATAAAGGGACGCTAACTCATGAGGTTGAAGCTAAGGTGGGAGGTTCAAAAGTTATTATTTTGCCAGCCGCTCCAGGCACTGGGATTATCGCAGGAGGCGTCGTGCGATCTATCCTAGAAGTTGCTGGCATTGAAAACGCATTATCAAAGGCTATAGGTTCGAATAATCGTGTAAATATGTCATACGCTACCTTAAGTGCTCTTAATAGCATGGTTCCTTCATCTAAATGGGTTACTAATAGATCACAGCCTAAATCTCTAAAGATGGAGGAACAATGAAGTACCACGAACTAAAGGTCGAAAAACAGCTTAAAAAAAATCGCGTCGGTCGTGGAATCAGCGCAGGAAGAGGTAAGACTGCCGGTCGAGGTACAAAAGGCCAAGGCGCACGCAAAAGCGGTGGAGTGAGACCAGGCTTTGAAGGTGGTCAAATGCCACTTTATATGCGTTTGCCTCATCTGCGCGGCTTTAAAAGCCACAAGGCACGTTCTGAAGTGGTTTATGTAGACCAGCTTAATAATTTACCTAAGTCTGTAATCGATAACCGAGCACTTTTCGAAGCTGGCCTAGTCAAAAGCCCACATAGTAAGATTAAACTTTTGCAAAGAGGCGAACTAAAGACTAAAAAAGATGTCAAACTCCAACTAGCCAGCACTAATGCGCAAGAAGCAATTAAAAAAGCGGGTGGTAGTTTTAGTAGAGTGGGTAGATTGCCCAGACCGAAGTCGAAGGTCGAGTGATACAATAATTTAATGGGTGCAAATTCTGCGACGGTGAGAGCAGCGAGTTTTATAGTGAAACATAACACGGCTCTACGCAGAGTATATGTACAGCGCAGCAATATGGACACATATCTATGAACTGGGGAATTATACTTAAGTCTTTAAGCCATAAAGAGATGCGAAACCGCATCTTGGCCGTGCTTGGGATGCTGCTTGTCTTCAGAATAATGGCTCATATTCCGGTGCCTCTTTCAGATCCTCATACCCTTAAACAAGTCCTGCAGAATCTTTACACTCAAGCCGGTAATAATAATCTACTCGGTTTCTTAAATGTCCTATCTGGTGGTGCGTTAGCTAATTTTTCTATTATGCTTGTTGGCCTGAACCCATACATTAATGCTTCAATTATCATGCAGCTTTTATCAAAGGCCATACCCTATTTTGAAAATTTGTACAACAAAGAGGGCGAATATGGTCGAAAGAAAATTAATCAGTATACGCGTATGCTGACACTTCCCCTGGCTATTGTTCAATCCATCGGCATTATTTACCTTATCCGCGAAGAAGCTCAAACCCTTGGGGGAATAGGTGATATAACTGCAAACACCTCTAGTATCCAGTGGGTTTTAATGATCGCAGCCCTCACTGGCGGTTCCATGATTTTAATGTGGCTTGGCGAGTTAATCACTGAACGTTCTATCGGGAACGGTATTTCATTAATAATAACGGTGGGTATAGTTAGTCGACTACCAACTCTTATAAACGAGCTAGCTAAAGGCACGACCTGGAATGCTAACGCTAGTTCCGCATCTGATAAGCTGATTGTTTTTCATCACCAATTCAGCAGGCATGGCTTAATCGTTTTTAGTGTAGTGACACTGGTTACCATCTTTCTTATATGGGCAGTAGTTAAATTAAATGAGGCATCTCGGCGTTTAACTATTAATTACGCCAAGAGAGTACAAGGCAACCGGACATATGGGGGCGTAACAACTACTTTGCCTATTAAGCTCATTACTGCTGGCGTAATACCGATCATCTTCGCCGTGGCGTTCTTGTCAGTCCCTAGTTTTATTGGTCAACTTCTGACTCACGGTAAAGGTGTATCTTTTGTACCTCATACACATTGGGAAAATGTTGGGGTTTCATTGAGTGAGTTGTTCCAAAATCCTAGCCCAGCTACGTTTGCTGCTGGAGGCTGGAAGCCATGGGTCTACCCTATAACCTATTTCTTACTAGTCTTTATTTTTACCTACTTTTACACTGGAGTAACATTTAATTCTAAAGAAATATCTGAGAATCTGCAGAAGCAAGGTGGCTTTATAGCTAATGTTCGCTCTGGTCTACAAACTCAAAAATATCTAAGTAAAATTGTAAACCGTCTAACGCTATTTGGAGCTTTAGCACTTGGAGGTCTAGCCGTGCTTCCAATCCTTGGTCAGGTATATGTCAACCAGAACATAGCAATTGGAGGTACAAGTATATTAATCTTAGTTTCGGTCTCGCTGGAAACTCTACGGCAAATTGAATCAAGAGCCCTCATGATTACTTATGATGAGTATGAAAATCCAGACTACTTCTACGAAGATAGTCCGCCAGGAAGCGCTGCTAAATCATTGCGCTTCAGGGATCGATTGTCCCTAAAATCAAAAAAGAAATAAAACCTCTTTACAACACCTTAGTTTTTTTGGTAAAATAATCAGGTTATATTTATGGCCGACGCTAAAGAGGTTATCGAGCTCACAGGTGTTATTGCGGAAGCTCTTCCTGGTACACAGTTCAGGGTGGAGCTCGAGAATGGCCATATAATTATAGCTCACGTTGCCGGCAGGATGCGTAAAAACTACATCCGATTAGTGCCGGGCGACCGCGTTAAGGTAGAATTGACGCCTTACGATCTGACGAAGGGTCGGATAACTTACCGCGAAAATTAAGCAGAGTGTCACCTCGGGAAGGAGATGATCCGCATGAAAGTGCGTGCTAGTGTAAAAAAAATTAGTCCTGACGATAAGATAGTCCGCCGTAAGGGACGTCTTTATGTTATCAATAAGTCTAAACCTAAGCATAAACAGAGGCAAGGCTAGATAATGGCTAGGATTTCCGGTGTAACAATACCTGATAATAAACAGGTTTGGGTAGCGCTGACCTATATATATGGGATAGGTCCCAGAAGTAGCCATAACATCCTAAAAGTTGCAAGTGTCGAACCGACTGTGAGACTAAAAAATCTAACCGACGGTGAAATTTCTCGTATTCAGGATGAAATCAATGCTCGCTATACGGTTGAGGGAGAACTCCAAAGAGTAGTTACTGGTAATATAAAGCGACTTAAGGATATTAATGCCTATAGAGGCTTGCGCCATAGTTCAAACTTACCCGTGAGAGGACAGCGAACTCGTACAAATGCACGTACAAAACGGGGAAGACGTATAACTGTAGGTGGTACAGCTAAGAAAGCCCCGACTAAAACATAGGTTTAACATGGCAGAAGAAACAGTAAAAGAAGTTGATATTCAGACATCGGATCAAGAATCCAATGCTGAAGCACCGAAAGCTCGAAAGAAAAAAGTCCGTAGAACAGTAGCCAGAGGTCAAATCCACATTCTGGCAACTTTTAATAACACTATTGTTAACGTTACAGACGGTCAGGGGAATGTGCTAACCACCGCCAGCGCGGGCAGCAGTGGCTTTAGAGGCTCAAAAAAAGGCACAGCCTATGCTGCGCAAATAGCGGCAGAAAAAGCCATATCAGCCGCTAAACAGGATTACGGTATAAGTAAAGTCGATGTTTACGTTAAAGGTATCGGCATGGGACGGGAGTCGGCTATAAGAACTTTAGCTGGTCAAAACATTGGCATTGAAAGCATAAAAGATGTAACAGGCGTACCTCACGGCGGGGTGAGACCACGTAGACCAAAGAGGAATTAAGGATAATATGGCTAGAGATTTAGAATCAGTAGTAAAGCGTTCAAGAAGAGAAGGCTATGCTTTGCACCCTAAGGCCCATAAGGCGTTAGTAAAACGTACTTCTGTTCCGGGTCAGCATGGCGGTAGAAACATGCATAGAGCTAAAGCTAGCCAATACTCGCTTCAATTAAGAGAAAAACAAAAAGTTAAGCGCTTATATGGTCTTTTAGAAAAGCAGTTCGCTAAATTGATGGAAGAAGCGCTGCGATCAAAAGGGCAATCAGGTGATCGTTTAATGGAATTCCTTGAAAGACGCCTTGATAATGTTGTATACCGGGCAGGATTTGCGACTTCGCGACGTGGGGCACGTCAACTAGTAACTCATGGCCATTTTAAATTCAATGACCGGAGGGTAGACATACCTTCAATAAGAGTAGATACAGGTAATGTTATTAGCCTTAGAGATGCTAGTAAAAAGGGGGCTTACTTTAAACATCTAGATGACTTAAGTCCAGCTCCAGCAGAGATTCCATCGTGGATTAAGGTTGATCGCAGCAAGCTAGAGATTACCATCAACTCAATGCCGACTCGCGACGATGCCGAACCAGAGATTAAAGATCAATTAATAGTAGAGTATTACTCACGTTAGGAAGGACAGGAGAATACATGAATAAAATTATTCATACGCCAACACTATCATCAGTCACAGACCATGATGATCGCACAGCTACGTTTGTTATAGAGCCACTACAGAGTGGCTACGGAATGACTTTGGGCAATAGCTTAAGACGGGTATTGTTATCTAGTATTGCCGGAGCCGCTATTACCGGTTTTCGCATTAATGGCGTGAGTCATGAATTTACCGCTATACCCGGGATTAAGGAAGATGTAGTCGCTATAATGCTAAATCTCAAAGACATCAGATTTAAGGTCTATAGTGACGAAAATCAAATTCTCAATCTAGTTAAAAAAGGCAGAGGGGTGGTTAAAGCTAAGGATCTAAAGCTTAACGCTGACGTCGAGATAGTAAATCCGGACCAATATATCTGTACAATTGATGACCCCAAGGTATCTTTGGATATGGAGGTTCAGGTTGAAACTGGCAGAGGCTATCGCCCGCTAGATGAACAAGGTAGTAATCGTAAAATCAGCGACATGGTTTTACTTGACGCGCTATTTACCCCTGTTCTTCGAGTTCGCTATAAGGTAGAAAACACGCGTGTCGGCCAAATAACTGATCTAGATAAATTAATAATAACCATAACAACCGATGGCTCAATCACTCCTCGCGATTCATTTGAAGAGGCATCCGCGATTCTAGTAAGCCAATATTCTGCGCTTGCTGGTCAAACTCGCGTGGAAACAAGTGGTGCGTTAACAGATGATGAAAATGGTAGTCAAGTTGCAGGTGATGGCGACGAACCGGCAGAACTAATGACCTCGATTGAAGACCTTAATCTGAGCGCCAGAACCACAAATGCGCTGGTCAATAATGATATCCATACCATTAAAGATCTGCTTTCACTAACCGAAGCTGAACTGCGAGACCTTAAAGGTTTTGGCAATAAAGCCTTAGATGAAGTTAAGGAAAAACTAGCTGAACTGGAGCTGTAATAAGGAATTAAAATGAGTAGCTCAAATACTAAGATAGCTAAGTTCGGACGACGCAGAGATCAGCGCCGTGCCTTATTAAGGTCGCTGGCAGAATCACTAATTATCAACGAGTCCATCCAAACATCCTTACCTAAAGCTAAAGCCGCTGTTATATATACTGAAAAGCTAATCACTAAAGCTAAGAAGAGCAAAGAAAGCCTGCACGACAGACGCCAAGTCATCAAAAAGCTCAATACGCTTGAGGCAGCTAATAAACTAGTCGATAGCATTGCTCCCAAATTATCGCACCGAAACAGTGGCTACTTTAGGATTGAGAAGGGCGCATTTAGAAAGGGCGATGGAACTAGTACGGTAAAAGTCAGTTTTGTAGATGATCTGCAGTCACCGGCTAAGCAAACTCATGTTCAAGAATCTAAAAAGGCAGATGTTGCAGACGATAAGAAGACAAAAAGTTCATCTCAGCAGACAGTTATTAAAGATTCGTCCAGAGCCGTGCAGCCAAGAAATAAGGTTCAAGCTCCCAGACGAACAGGAGTAAGAGGTAATAGGTAATTATGAATACATACAGCCTAAAACCCAAAGACATAACTCGTAAGTGGTATGTTCTGGATGCTTCAAAGGGGTCACTCGGCAGAGTTTCAACTAAAGCAGCTAGATTGATAATAGGTAAAGATAAGCCCTCTACATCGCCGCATATCGACAATGGCGATTATGTGATAGTGATCAATAGCGCTTCAGTAATTATCACCGGTAATAAAGACAAGGGTAAGGTATATTATCGGCATAGTGGCTTCCCTGGCGGTATAAAAAATACTAGTCTGTCAGATTTAAAACAGGCCAACCCTAACGAACTCATAAAACACGCCGTAAGAGGCATGCTGCCAGACAATAAACTTCGCAACAATCGCTTATCAAGATTAAAGATCTACGCGGGTAGTGAGCATGAGCACCAGGCTCAAAAACCTGAGGAGATTGTTCTAGATGAGGTAAGGGCATAATAATGGCAGAAAAAAACTACTTCTACGGTCAAGGAAGACGCAAGAGCTCGACTGCCAGAGTTCGCTTAAGTTCTAAAAAAGGAACGGTTACAATTAACGCTAAAACGCTAGACGAGTATCTGAACGGGAGCAAGTATCTTCATCACGAACTCCTAAAGCCGTTTAATGCTTTGGAGTTGGATCCAGAAAACTACACTGTAAGTGTTAAAGTTAGCGGTGGAGGCCATGCCAGTCAGATAGACGCTATAAGACTAGGCATTTCTAAAGCGCTGGTTGAACTGAACAATGATTTCCGCGGCAGCCTTAAAAAGGCCGATTTACTTAGTCGTGACTCAAGAGAAAAAGAACGTAAAAAGTTTGGCTTTCTTAAGGCTCGCAAGAAACGTCAGTACACCAAGCGTTAATTTTAATATTGACAACAGCGATACATTAAAGTATCTTTATACTCCATGAGAGTTTTAAAAGTCGTTTTCATGTATTGGTTTTCACCCTATGAATGGGCGGCTTGCTCTGTGTGTTCGTAAAGTAGATTAATTGCAAAGAAACCAAACCGCCCAAGAGGCGGTTTTTTTATTTTTAAGAAAGGAATTTACATGATAAATACAAAAGAAATACAGGGCGCGGTTGCTTCAGGAGAGGGAATCGATATTTTGCCGGCAGAACATAGTCTAGAAATGGGGGCACACACTCTGCCTGTCTCAGAAAGTGTAGTTGTCTTGGATCGTACACATCAAATCTGTATTGAAGGGATTCTTCGGAGAAGTTTACAACTTTTTCCGCGCGAATCAACACGTATTCAGGAAACACTAGAAGTACCGACAGCATTTGCAAGATTAGACTGCTCTATTGGGCCTGAGGGAGTTTTGGCATATGAGTGCGAGGAAAGACCAGCTGGCTTTGGCATACAGGAATTGATCGAGAGAAGGCATAACGAACAAGGAATTAGAGATAGACTCCAGCAGCATTCCATGGCTACGCTCGGATCCGAGCTCGTAGCTGTTCATCATCCTGATGCTTTACCCAACGACGACCATTTAGCCTTAGATGTCGTTAGCCTTGCTAGCCTGAACGGCCATGCTGTAATTGCTCGAGGTGAGCCACATATGTTCACTGATGAGGCCGATTATCGAAGGCTCGCAAGTGCATCTATATCTACAATTCGCAGCGAAGGAGATAAGACCTATTCTCTTCAGGTTGATGAGTTTGGAGCTGAAACTATCTCAGATGTTGATGAACTCCCTCCAAAGGAGGAGAGCTTTGTCCTAAAGAATACCCAGGGATCCAAATGCCGAGGAGTAAGTATATATTTATCCAAAGCAGATCAAAAAAAATATGGCAAAAAAGGCATTGTTACATACACTAGGATGCAGAATCGTCTATTAGAAAATCCTACGCCCCATATATTAGATAAATTCAAACCACCAATATCTGTTAACGGAATAGGCAATATGGCGTTAAGAGTTCTAGCCTTTGTGCACGCGGATAGAGTAGAGGTTATAGGCGGTGTTTACGTAGTAAGGCCAGAACTATTGGTACACGGTGCGAGTAATGCCGTAGCTGGGCTTGTTGCTTTGGAGAAAACTGGAGTAGAGTAGTGAATAATATAAACCAACTTTATGTAATGGCCGCTCTTCACGGTGATGAGACCTTTGGCTTGAAAATTCAAAGTTATCTGAATCAAGTAAATGACATACGCATTAATACAGCAGTGGGTAATCCTGAAGCAGTCGCAAAAAGACGAGAATACATTGAGAGCGACTTAAATAGAAGTTTCTCAATAAATATCGATACGAAGGAGACGCGTCTGGCCAAAAAAATTCTAGCAGATATTAAAAGATCTAAACCGGATCTGATTATCGACATTCATACCTGCGAATGTGATGTCGGTAAAGTTGCAATTTTAGCTCAAGATGACGAGTGGTTAATTACTCTAGCTCGTAAGCTAGGCATGGATCAGGTCGTAGTTATGCACAATGACTTGGCGCGTCAGAGTTTAATTGGTCAAAATCCGAATCGATCTATCTGTCTAGAATTCGGTAGTACTTATAGGTCAGATAAGCTCGCTGAGAAAATTGCAAGCAATATTGCTGGACTACTTAATGGAACGAGTGGCTATTCTTCAAATGTTACCCATGTCTACCATGTTGTTGGCACGATAGATAAAAGCCATAATACTCTTGATCTCAAGAATTACGTCTTCCATAGCAAACTCAAAGGCTATCCGTTTCTAGTAGGCAAAAATTCTTATATCAACTACGCAGGATTTTTAGCCAAAAGAAAACCTCTATCCCAAGCTAAAAGAATTGTATAATCAGAGTTGATGGCAAAAGAGGTTGTCTTAACAGGACTTAGAGCTAATGCAGAGTTCCATATAGGAAACTACTTCGGCGCTATTATGCCAATGGTCAATCTACAAAAAAAGCACGCAGGTAGATATCAGATTAATATGTTCATGCCCGACTTGCACAGTTTTACTACACCAATAGACCACGGCAAACTCTATGAGCAGAGCTTCCAGAATCTAAAGGTCTTTGTAGCAGCGGGCCTAGATACGAGTAATCCTGATACCTATCTATATCGCCAAAGCTATGTTCCTGCCCATAGTGAGCTGGCATGGATCCTTGATTGTTTTACCGGTTTCGGTGAAATGAGTCGTATGACTGAATTTAAGGATAAGTCAGAGAAAATCGGTTCAGAGAGGGTTACGATGGGCCTCTTTAACTACCCCGTTCTTATGGCTGCGGATATTTTGCTCTATGGAGCTAGGTGGGTACCTGTCGGCGAAGACCAGAGACAGCACCTGGAATATACACGAGACATTGCGCAGAGATTTAACTCGCAGTTTGGTGACTTATTTGTGGTACCAGCAGACAACACGAAACAATTGGAGTTCTTTGCTCGGGATGAACCGATTCGCATAAGGTCGTTAAGGAACCCGGAAAGAAAAATGAGCAAGAGTATTGACGACCCAGCAGGCACTATTATGCTGAGTGATGATCCAGCCGAAGCTGCAAAGAAAGTTATGTCTGCAACAACTGATAACGAAGCTGTTGTTGGCAGTCCTACATTTAATAAACGTCCGGGATTGGCAAACCTTCTACAAATTCTTAAACTACTTAATCCAGCTGCAGCCGATGATATCGGGAATCTTAACTATAATGAGTTTAAGCAATTAGTCGCAAATCATGTTAGCATCTTTCTAAGCGATCTGCAGAGTAAACTTCTAGCGGTTAATGATAGCAAAATCAGCCAAAAATTAACTGAAGATGAAGAGGCTATGAACGAAGTTGCCAATAAAACACTGCTCAAGGTTCAAAAAGCGGTAGGCCTTAGACCGAAAAATGCTGCGTAACTTTGAAGTAAATAAATCTGACGACAATGTTCGGGCGGATGTTTTTGTAGCAAAACACTTTCCCGCATTTAGTCGATCTTCCCTACGAAAACTATTTAGTGAGGGTATGGTTCTACAAAATCAATCTAAGCTAAAAGTAGGAGAGAGACTAAGATCAGGCGATGCGGTATCGGTTAATGACGATTTGATAACAAATGAAGTAAGGGTAATTGAGCTGCCAATTATTTATGAGGATAAGGATGTGATTGTAGTTAATAAACCTGCCGGTGTATTAACACATTCAAAAGGGGCTATAAATATCGAAGCAACAGTTGCCTCCTTTATCCAAGGTAAGATAAACGACAAAAAACTGACCGGTAATAGAGCCGGCGTTGTTCACCGGCTTGATAGGCCCACCAGCGGTTTAATTATATGTGCCAAAAATTCAAAAGCCCTTATATACTTACAAAAACAATTCTCATCTCGTAAAGTCAAGAAAACCTACATGGCTATAGTAGAGGGCGTGCCACAACAAAAAGAAGCTATTATTGATGCCCCGATAGGTCGAAGTCCAACTAAACCACAGTCTTTTAAGGTCCTCTCCGGGGGCAAGTCAGCGCAGACGGAGTATCACCTAGTTGACAGTTTTGGCAGGAGCGGAAAAACGTTTTCTATTCTAGAACTTAGGCCTGTAACTGGACGCACACATCAAATACGTGTGCATCTATCATATATTGGGCATCCTGTAGTTGGCGATAACTTATATGGTCACACTGACGGCCCTCTGCTGCTCCATGCTAAAGAGTTAGAGCTTAATCTCCCCAGTGGCGAGCATAAAATATTTAGATCTTCAATACCGCGACTATTTAAGGAATTCGCTAGGACATGAGAAATTTATTGATTCACCCTAAAACAAAAGAGCAACTTCAAATGTATTTGAAACGGCCATCAGGATCGATCTTGATTACGGGAACTTCAGGCAGTGGTAAAGGTTACATAGCATCATTTATAGGGCATAAAATACTGGGACTGGATACATCAGAAGAACTTAGTTCGTATCCCTATTATTTTCAAGTTAAAAGAGAAAGTAATAAAAAAGAAATCTCAGTCGACCAAGTGCGTGAGATAGTTAGTTTTATAAAACTAAAAGCACCGGGGAAGGAAAATATACGTAGGTTAGTGCTGATAGAGAATGCTGACTCAATGAGTGTTGAGGCTCAGAACGCTATACTTAAAACTCTGGAAGAGCCGAACTCTGACACCGCATTTATACTAACCGCAACTTATGAGAAAAGCCTGCTACCAACCATAGTTTCACGCTGCCAGAAAATAGAGATATACCCTGTAACACAGGACCAAGCACTTAATTACCATGGTTCCACTAATGATAAGAATATGCTTATACAGGCATGGAAACTTAGCCAAGGCGCTCCCGGACTATTTGTAGCATTAATAGGTGAGTGGGACAATCATCCCTTGAAGATTGCAATCGGTGACGCTAAGCAATTTATCAGATCTTCAACTTATGAGAGATCGTTATTTTTTGAAAAATCGTACGCAAATAAGGAAAAATTTCTTGTTTTCATGGAAGCGATGACGCGGGTCTTAGCTGCCTTAAGCCACTCCTTAGCGACAAAGGACAGTAAAAAGACGGCCAAGATTGTCTTAGGCCGAAGATTGGTGTATGAATCCGTAGAATCGCTTAATATGAATACAAGTTTAAAGCTTGTTAAGCTTCACCTACTGCACAATTTAAAACTCTAGCTATCTTTTTGGTATAATTGCAACAGCATGTACGCCATATTATTGCTAGTATTTTTAGGCTATTTAGTTCTTCGCCACAGCCGATATATAGATGACGAAGCAATGCTCATACCTCGCCGCCTGGGTGATCGCCTGACAAAACTTTGGGAAATAGCTCATTATGGAATGCGTGAAAACCGACTGCTCAGAGCAGAGAAAGCACTCCTAACGATTCTTAAAATCGATGAAAAAAACGCCGCAGCTTACAACAGGTTAGGTATTTTATACGCTAAGCAACGGGAGTATCGCGATGCAATTGACTGTTTTGAAATTGCTAGCAGTATAGAGCCAAGTGCATCCAGCCTACATAATCTCGGGTTAATATATTACGAGACAGAAAACTACGAGAAGGCCGCTACCGCATTCGAGCAGGCTCTAAAGCTGGAAGATAAGCTAGCAGCTCGTCATATTGCTTACGCAAAGGTTCAAGAGAAGCTTGGTAACGATAAATTAATGCTCCATGAGCTGGAAAAAGCTTGCGAACTTGAACCAAATAATGAAACGCACAACTTACTTCTGGCTGCATACGAGGCTAGGGGTATGTCTGATGATGCTGCCAAAGTAAGGAGGAAGTTAAATAGACTAGCTCCATCCGCCCAGCCGAAGCGGATTTTACGCCCTAAGCGCGTTGTTGTCTGATTGATGCACATCTGTTATTTTGCTAAAATCATTATGTTCAAGCAAAACCCAGCAATCAGATAGATTATGCCACCTTAGCTCAGTTGGCTAGAGCAACGGTTTTGTAAACCGTGGGTCGTCGGTTCGAATCC
>DASRGY010000048.1:0-8988 GCA_035650795.1 Saccharimonadales bacterium (SeqCode) | reverse complement strand
TTGATGTAAAAAATCCAACGCCAAGATAGCCACTGAGTCAATGCACCGCCTAGGGGCGGGGCTAGGATCGTCGAGATTCCTGTTAATGATGTCCAAAGTCCTACGGCCTTGCCGGCATCTTCGCCATAGATGCTTCTGAGCCAGGCCAAGGAGTTAGTAGTCACCAGGGCGCCTGAAATGCCTTGTAGTACTCTTGCAACAATTAATAATGCACTGTTAGGTGATACTCCAGCTAGCGCCGAAGCCAAAGCAAATCCAACTACTCCGCGCTTAAAAATCTTACGGTGTCCATAGCGGTCACCCAGCGCCCCACCTATTAAATATAGAGCTGCTAGAGCAAGCGAATATGATACAAATATCCATTGCTCACCTGTAAGGCCGAGGTGCAGCGCTTTTTGCATAGTAGGCAAAGCCACGATTACAGCGCTAGCATCAATAAAGGCGAGGGAAGACCCCAAAGCAGTTGCAGCAAGGGTAAATTGCCTTTTGCTGAGTTTCATTAGATTTAGTATAGCTCCTGATTATAAATAGTTGTAGCAAAAGGACTCCTCTACTACGTATGTTCGTATTTTGTTTATTTTGCCAAACATTAAATGCAGGGAAGAAAAATATATTTCAATACTAAAAACGTGAAAGTCAAATTTTAATATGAAAAACGGGAAGGCAGGGGAAAAACATACAAAGATATGAAAGAGCGTAAAGTCAAATCCAAGTTGGGGTTGTGGATAACTTTCACAACTTTTCACACAATGTTTGTAGGAGCAAAACCAAGATAAGGATAAGAACGGCAGTATCGGTATACGATGAAACCAATATAGTAGCTATTTAATGCCTTGCAGGCGGATTCTCCCCTGTTAGGGGGGTATTAGGAATCCTCAGCCATACACATATTATGAGTCGCAAAATATACATTGTACGACATTTGATCTAGGGACCTTCATATACTGCCCTAGCTTCCGTTGGTGTTTACTTTTTCGATGAATTTTAATTTTTGTTTAAATTATTTCGCTTTGCTTTGTTCTAACCTACCGGGACTATGCCTGGGCCTTAATTATCTAGTTGCTGTTCCTTTATCCACTGTTCGTAATTTGTACAGTAATTATACAAATCTTAAATCAATATCAAGTAGATACAAGCAAGGTTTTGGATCGCCAGCGGCAGTCCCGTTAGTAAATTGCCCAGGCTCTATGTCTTTTAGCTTCCGTTGAGATTGAATCCCGCTATACGACTCCACTCCTTGATCTAACTGAGAAGCAACCTCGTCACTTATAGGACCGGCGTTTCTTACTGAATCTACAAATGCACTTAGAATAAACCCATGTGGAACTAGTCGGTTCTGAGGATGCCTAACGGCATGGCCAGCCACACGGTTATCGTATAGGCCATAATGGCAGCCCACTAAGAACGCTCCACATAGTCTCGCAGCTTGTTCTAGCTCAAGCTTACCCTCGCTGACCAACTGACCTAGACGATCACCTGAATACCTGTAAGGTAAATCGAGCCGTACAGCTCTTAGAAATCTAGCATTCTTAGCTGCTGCTTCTATCATTTCTTCCGGATGCTGAGCAATCTGGTTTATGCCAGGGAAAATCGGCAAACCAATTCTTTCGGCTTCGGGTGAAGGCGCGACCTCCATAAGTGCCCAGAGTTCTTCCTGCGTAAGCCTGTGAGGATCATAAAGTTCAGCACGCGCCTGCTGGTATGCAGCACGCTTTTGGGCTCTTCGCGTCTTACCTTCCGCACCTAAAGTAAGGTCATAAAATCTTTTCAAGATCTAGTATATTAATCTAATTATTCAGCAAGAGAGTATGTAGCTTTAGCTACACGCTTGAACTGCGGTTTGCTCTGAAGGTTTAATAGAATGGTAGTTTCTTTAACTTGACGGTTCTTAAGAACTCGTCTGACAATTTCATCGCGGTGCAACGGACCACCTTCTTTTTTTAAAACCTCAATAATGACATCTGCGACGGTGCCATTTTTATAGCCCCATTCCTTTAAGGCGTAAATACCTCGGCCAATGAGAACGAATCTCTTATCTTTTATAAGTTCATTATGGATAGCTTGGGTGGTAACATCTTTACGCCTGAAATCACTTTTTTTAATGGATTCTGCGATCTCAGAAAAGTGCATGGGCTTTTTATTATCATGCAGGATGACATAGATCTTGTCCCGAATGTTTTTAGGATTGACCATTGGCCATTTAACTAGCCCCCAGCGGCCATGTAGAGATGCTACCTGTTTAGAAATACCGGCTAAAGCCTCTACGTGTTTTTGGTTGGAGCTACCCACCTCTTCAGCAATAGTGGCAACGTCGGTTGGTTTACCGATCTTTTTAATAGCTTCAATAATATTGCCAACATGTTCACGGATTTTCTTGTCCGTATGCTGTGCTGTTAGGCCTATAGAATGGAAAAAATGGTCGTCGTCATCAATTACGGCTATCCCAGGACTCAAATGAGCCAGAAAAGCTACACGTGCCTGGCTAAGTTTTGGATCGTCTTTCGACACTCTATCCGCGATATCAGAAGTTCGGGCTACATTACCTACTTGACTAAGATGATTGCTTAAAGTGCCCTCAACCATCTTAATGTGGGGTAGTTCGTGTCCAGCGCTCTTGAGACGGGTAATTACTGCCTTCTCTAATTGTCTTACCCGTTCTCTTGTAATACCGAGTAGTTCCCCAATTTGCTCGAGAGTTTCCCGTCTGTCGAATAATCCAAAACGACGCGATATTATTTCTCGCTCTCTTTCACGCTCAATAGTATTGAGAACATCTTTTACAATGTTTTCTAGTTGTAACTGGCTATTTTCAGCTGTGTCGTCCATATAAAAATTCCCTTTACCACGAACAATAGTGCTCGAGCTTTTAGTAATTATATCACTTAAATTTTTAAAAGTCAAATATGTTCTACTATTTATATTGTAGCACTAATTAGACGCACTGGCACAATCCGTTTATGTTTAATTTACTACAAAATCTTTTTGGAAAAGATAAAAATATGTGGAAAACCTTATCTATTACGGCGATAGCGTCTTCTTGTGGCGGGCGCTTTCTCTAATAAATCTTTAGCTTTGGATTCATCTATTTCTTCAGGATTTAATTCCTTAGGGATACGAGCATTCTTTTTACCATCTGTTATATATGGACCATAAGGGCCACGTAAGACTTTTATGATACCAAAATCGGCTATTTGTCTCTCTTCTTTAGCCGCAGCGGCCTCGTTCAGGACTTTTTGAGCTTCAGCTTCGGTTATTTCTAGCGGGTTGTAATCTTTAATACTCGTAAATTTCTTGCCTACCTTTAGATACGGGCCGAACCGACCGATGTCAGCGGTAATTGTTTCCCCATCTTTCGTTTGGCCAACTTCACGCGGTAGATTGAACATTGGTAAGGCTTGTTCTAGAGATACCTCATCTAATGAAACGTCAGCCGGTAAAGGAGCAAAACGCGGTTTAGGGGCGTCTTTATCACTTCTTTCAGGTGTTTCACCAAGTTGGAGTACTGGTCCGAACCGACCATACCGTGCATAAACGGGCTGTTTTGTTTTTGGGTCATTGCCGAGCTCTCTGACCTGTAAAGTTTCTTTACGACTGACCTTCTCTGATTCCTTTATAAGAGGGTGAAAGCTGTTATAAAAGCGCTTAATAGCATCCTGCCACTTAATTTTACCCTCTGCTACATCGTCAAGCTCTTCTTCGGCATGAGCTGTAAATTTATAATCAACAATGCTAGAGAAGTACTTAGTCAAAAAATCTGTTACAATCTCTGCCAAAGAAGTTGGAATAAGCTTAGATTTATCAGCTCCAACAGTTATTTCTGTTTTCTGCTCAGTGATTTTGCCCTTTTCGGCAATGATTTCGCGGCAACTTTTTCTCTCCCCAGGTAGATCCTTCTTTTCAATATAGCCCCTGTCTTGTATGGTGCTAATTGTTGGCGCATAGGTACTTGGTCTTCCTATTCCCAGCTCTTCTAGTTTACGGACTAGACTACCTTCTGTATAACGGGCCGGCGGACGGCTAAAAGTCTCTGATGCCAGTAAGCTCTGAAGTTCAAGATTGTCACCTACCTTAAGAGGCGGGAGTATCTGATCTTCTTTACTGCCACCATACACTTTGAAGAAACCGTCAAACCGCAGCACTTCTCCAGTCGCTATAAACTGCTCATGCTTGTCGCTAATCTTTATCCTGACCTCTGTTTTGTCGATTTTGGCGGCTGCCATTTGGCTAGCAACCGTCCGGCGCCAAATAAGTTCGTAAAGTTTTTGCTCATTCTGATCTGTCCCAGCCTTAAGGCGGTTTATGTCTGAAGGTCGGATCGCCTCATGAGCTTCCTGGGCTGATTTATCCTTAGTAGCATACTGTCTCTCTTGGGCATAATTACTGCCAAAGTTAGTAATTACATGCTTTTTAATCGCCTGTATTGCCAAATTAGAAAGGTTTGTACTATCGGTTCGCATATATGTAATATAGCCATTTTCGTAGAGTCTTTGAGCCAATGTCATTGTTTGTTTAACGCTATAGCCCAGACGGCGAGCAGCTTCTTGCTGCAATGTGCTAGTTGTAAAAGGGGCTGACGGCGATCGGCTCGCTGGTTTTTGGTCAACCGAAGCTACAGTAAATTTTGCACCGCTTATATCCTCAACAAATTTTTTTGCAGCCTCGTATTCGTTTATTCTCTGATCAAGCTCAGCTACTACTGGCTCAGCCTTCGCTTTAAAGGCACCAGTTATTTTAAATGTGCTCTCTGATTTATGGTCCGTTATTTCTCGTTCTCGTTCGACTATTAGCCTAACCGCCACGCTCTGGACTCTGCCTGCAGATAGTCCGGCCCTGACTTTTTTCCATAAGACAGGACTAAGTTCATAACCTACTAATCTGTCGAGCACCCTTCTGGCTTGCTGAGCATCAACCAGTTTCGTATCAATAGTTCTCGGATTAGCTACCGCCTTTGTTATAGCCGGTTTAGTGATTTCATGAAAAACAATACGGTTTGTCTTGGTTGGGTCAACCCCTAATATGTGGCAAACATGCCACGCAATTGCCTCACCTTCTCGGTCTTCATCGCTAGCCAGCCAGATGGTTTTACCTTTGGCTAGCTTCTTTAGGTCAGTTGCCACCTTCTTTTTATCAGGACTTATTTGATAAGATGGTGAAAAGTTATGCTTAACATCCACGCCCAACTCTTTTTTTGGTAAATCACGAATATGGCCAAAGGTGCTTGTTAGTTCATAATCATCACCTAAAAAAGTCTTTAACGTTCTCGCTTTAGCTGGACTCTCAACAATAACCAGATTTTTCGCCATATACGATTTTGTAGTGTAAAAGGCTCGAGGTTTATATGCAATCAGATTTTTCTTAAGCTACTAGCCAATTACCTGCACCGGCAGGACGAATATAGCCCTTGAGCTCCAGGCTCGTTAGCGTGCTGCCAATCTGGGGAGTTGGCAGCTTGCTTACCAGCGCTAGAGATTCTTGTTCTCGAATTCCCTGGCATATTAGATTAAAAATGACCTCTTCTTCTAGTGTGCCTTGAAATGTGCCTGGTTTTTTTGCCTGCCGGTTGATCCCTAGGGCAAAGAAGATATCCTCAACATCAGTAATAGGTATTGCACCACTTTTTATTAAATTGTTTGTGCCTTCTGACATTGGGCTATTAATACTACCCGGTACAGCCATGACGGTCTTCCCCTGTTCAAGCCCAAAGCGGGCTGTATGCAAGCTGCCACTGTTTTTTGCAGCTTCTGGAATGACTAGCACATCGGCTAATGCGCTTATAAGCCTATTTCTGGCAATAAAATTCCCATTTCTCACATCTGTGCCTGCTCGGTATTCGCTAACAAGTGTCCCACCATTTAGCAAGATTTGTTCTGCAATCTGAGAGTGTGAGGCTGGGTAAATCTTTTCTAATGGAGATGGTAATACCGCTATGGTATATCCGCCGGATTCCAATGCTGCACAGTGGGCGTATGAGTCTATACCAAAAGCTAATCCGCTCACAATCGCAATGCCCTGCTTAGAAAGCTGGACTACTAGATCATGTGTTATTTGCCGACCATATAATGTCGCCTTTCGACTACCTATTACTGCTACGGTGGGGATATTTATAGTTTTAGTTAAAGGCTTTCCTAAACAATATAACTGCTTAGGCGGATGGCTGATATTTTTTATTCTATCTGGTAAATCTGCTAGCTTAAGCGTAAGAGGGTTGACTTTCATATAGTATTATATTTTAGTATTGACTTAAAGACATTTTTTTGCTAAAATTGCAATCCGTAAGCATTATTTGATGCTTATCGTACCTTATACCCCCAATAACATTGATCAGCATATGAGCTGATCATAGTTAGATTGCTCAAGAAGCAAGTAAGTTGTACCCTCCACTTACCTTGGTTGCTCCTTCTTTGATGCCTAGTATATTGTTCTGATGATAGACTGGCAATTGCTTAAGCTAGGAAACAGAGAAGGAGTAGCCGCCTTGAGCAAGCTAACACCTTTAAGACACCCCATTAAACGGCTTGCTGCTTAATGGGGGCCCCGTCTTTTGGTGGGCCCCGAATGGATGAGTATGTCTCACGGCATATGTTTGCTTTTGCGAACGGCCAAGCCACTTTATTTTTTGCGGCTGGAGCTTCGTCTGGGTGGGCTTAAAGGGTGTAATAGACCTCCAGCGGTGCCCACCCCCTCTGGAGGTCTTTTAGATTATATAACTGTCCGTGTTTCAGACTTAATATTATTGCCAAATATATACTCGGTTATCAGAGCACTAGCTTCCCGTTTAATTTTAGGTAGATTGGCCTGCTCTTCTTTAGTGAATTTCTTAAGTACAAAATTAGAAGCTTCACTTTTTTTAGCTAATTCGCTATCTATACCAATTCTAAGGCGCGCAAAATCCTCGCCGATATGTTGAATGAGAGATTTTACGCCATTATGTCCAGCGTCCGATCCCCCTGCTCTGGTTCGGAGTTGGCCAAACGGAATTGCTAACTCATCATATACTGCAAGAGTGCGTTGATTATAGATGCGGTAAAAGTGTTGAGCTGCCTGAGCTGCTACGCCACTTAAGTTTACGAATGTGGTTGGCTTGCAAAGTACCACCTTGCTGTCGCCCATGTTTTTAGAGCTGAGAAAGCATTTTAGATCTTTTTTCTCAACCCACTCAGGAAATTCATTAGCTTTAGCAAATTCGTCAATGATATTAAATCCAATGTTATGTCTAGTGCCTATATATTCTTTACCAATATTGCCAAGCCCCACGATCAGGAATGTTTTATTTGTCCCTATTGTATAAAGAGGGGCTGCTGAGCTAAATTGCGGCTTTTTCTGAAACAGAGCCATGTACTTATCTTAAAGCAAAAACTCACTAGTAGGTGATTATTTGGTCAAGTTCAGGTCCATTACTTATTAGTTCGATTGGTGTTCCAGTCTCTTTACTTATAAGTTCTAATAGTCTCTGTGAAGCTTCATCTAAATTTTCCCGTCGCCGCACTTTGCTAACATCACTTTCTGGCAAAGAAGCTTCTATAGATCTTGTAGTGCACCCCTCTAGCTTAAGTACATGGGATGGCGCATAGCGCAGTTCCTGGCCTTCAGAGTTAACATAAGTAGTAATAACTGGCATAGTGGCGAGTCCGCCTAAGTCACGGACTATATAAGCTATATCAAGTTTAGTTAACACAAGCTCGTCTACATTGTTATGCCTAATCCCAGATCTTAATACAGGAAGGTCCAGCCATCCAGGTTGTCTTTCTCGGCCAGTGGTCTTACCAATTTCAGCCCCGGGACCGTAAATTATAATTTCGGCAATCTTTCTATCTTCTATCTTCGATAGGAATGGCCCCCCTCCGACGTGTGTGGGAAATACTTTCGCTACCCCTCGAATATTACCTACTTGCTTGGGACCGACACCCAATCCGCTTAGAACACCGGCTACACCTGTATTAGATGAAGAGGTAAACGGTACCATACCTCTGTTAACATCTAGTAACCATCCCTGTCCTCCAACAGCTAAAATGTTTTCGTTTGCTCTGAGTCTCTTTTGTACAATATCATCAACGTCTTTTATATAGTCGGCTGCGTGTGATTCCTCGACCATACTAAGCCAAGAATCTAGTTCATGCTCTAAGTCCACTGGCTCTACCCCATGCATAGAAGCGATTGCGTTATATTCTTCTAGTCCTTGCCTAGCTGTCTGGCCAAGCTTCTTTAAGTCGTGGCGCATCAGAATCGCGTGACCTTCTTTGTGAGCCGCTTGATCAGCAGCGGCGTACCTCATACCTTTGCGTGTAGTTCCCTGTTTATCTTCGGTCGTGCCTTCAGATAATGCATCTCGGAGCTTATGATGGGGCATTACAACGTAGGCGTTCTCTCCAATGGCAAGTGTTTCTGGGGTTATTACAATGCCATGTTCATTTCGGAGTCCATCACTTTCTTGTCGCCACAGCACTGGATCAAACAAACTTGAATTTCCTATTATGCCGAGCTTCTCTTCCTCAGGATGGATGATGCTATAAATTACGCTTTCGGGATTTTGATGGAGAGTGACTCGCTTACCATTAAGCGTCACCTCATGTCCGGCATTGGCTCCACCGTTGAACCTGGCAATTACGGGATAAAACTGAACCAGATAGAGCGCTATTTTGCCTTTTCCCTCATCGCCTCTCTCCAGTCCTATTAGCGGGTCAACTCGGCCTTTTCCTAGGTACTCTCCCATACAAAAAGAGTTTAATAAGCAGAATGCCTAGATGCAATCTTAAGCGTTTTGCGATTTTTCAATGAACCAGAATTTGAGGGGTGTTCCTACCAGAGGCCATTGTTCTCTAAACTCTCGTTCTAAATACCGTTTATAACTCCAATGGAGAAAACCAGTCTGCCGGCCAAAGATCTTAAAGCTAGGCATATCAATCTCTTCCTCTTGAACTATATAAGTAAGTTTAGGGAAGTGCCCTCTGTTGATTGGTGGTTCATGCGCATCAACAGACCGTCTTAGCC
>DASRGY010000047.1:0-3034 GCA_035650795.1 Saccharimonadales bacterium (SeqCode) | reverse complement strand
TGGGCATCTGTTGTTTTGCCAAGATCAATAAAACTTATTCCAGTAAAGTAATCCAGTGCCTCAGGATGGTTATGGCCCTGATTTTCATCAAGTGGCCAGCCTATCACTCTATTGCCTTTATCGAGAAATGTCTGGGCAATTCCGGCAGCGAGAGCCTGTTTAATTGCTAATGTGGGCGTATCGGTATCATCTATCGCATCTTGCTCCCAAAGTTCACCTATTCGGCTAGCGGCACCTCTAACCCCGCTAGGTGGTCGCACCACATGAGTCCGCGTATCTAAAATTAAGTAAGGATGACGACTGCGCCAGTTTTCTCTTTTTTCAGGTCCAGCCAGCCCTGTCTGGTAATCAATAGTAGGCTCAAAAAGAACACCTTCATAATTCCGCATTATTAGCACCTATTCTATATTCCCAATGTTACATAAACAAGTTTACTGTTCAGCATATTTATGTTTATATACTTTAATAGGAGTTGAAGCTGAGTAGGGAAGCCCGGGTAGCAGTTGTAACTGGAGCATCAAGTGGTTTTGGCGAAGCCACAGCTAGGCTATTGGCTTCGATGGAGTGGCATCCGATTTTATTGGCAAGACGAGTAGATCGTCTTGAGGAAATAGCAGGTGAAATTGACGCAGACTATTATCAATGCGATATTACCGATGCAGATCAGGTCTATGATGCTGCAGCGGCAATAAGTGAAGAACACGAACATATAGATTTACTTGTAAATAACGCTGGCATAGGTATTGCCAATACTTTTCTGGGTGCTGACGAAGAGGGGATCGAGGACACTGTGCAGACTAATTACCTCGGGCCCGTTCGTGTGACTAGGGCATTTTTTAATCTATTACAGCGAGGGTCAGATGTAGTAAACGTAGCATCTGCAGCAGGCACGAGCGTACTGCCAACATCGGGGCCTTATTCAGCATCCAAACACGCTTTGGTAGCCGCATCAAGAGCCTTAGCTTGCGAATTTAGGCCCACAGGCGTCGATGTCCACACTGTCCTACCAGGCTTCGCCGAGACCGAAGGATTTCCTCAAGAGGATCGTCTGCCGGCACCATTTAAATGGCGATTTATGCAAACTACTCCTGAAGCTGTTGCAGAAGCCATCGTCGACAGAATCGGTACTAAATCAGGCGAATCATATATACCACGGATCTACCGCTTAGGTGCAATTGCCGCAAATATCACACCAATGACGTCCGCACGCGTATTAGACTGGCTATTCCGCGACTATCGACCTGCTGCCTAAAAATGTTCGCGGATGTGGGACATCGAATAGTGCCATGTGGCATCTGTTTTTTTGTGGGGGTTAAAGATATTATTTGGGTCAAAAATTTTTTTCGTCTGCTTAAATAGATCATAAATTTCTTCACCGTACATCTCTTTAAGCCATGGGCCGCGGATCATGCCATCATTATGCTCGCCGGATATACTGCCACCGTAGCTTAAAACAAGCTCATTAACTTCTCGCATTGCTGGTTCTAGTTTTTTGCGCTCTTTTGGATCTTCGATCCTCATAAGGGGTATTACATGAAAGTTACCGTCACCCATATGGCCGGCGATTGTTGCCATCAATTTATATTTTTTGATAATTCTTCTTAACTTCGGCAAAAATTCAACAAGGTGGGGTGGGGGAACCACAAAATCATCAATAAACGGTGCAGTGTGTTTGTCTTTAACTTTTTTGCGGAGTAAATTAAAGCTCTCGCGGCGGATAATACGGAATTTAAAAGCTTTTGCTTCTGTTCCATCTTCTTCCATGGCTTCAAGATTATATGCGCCAAGATTCTGCCGCATAGAGTGAACTTTTTGTTGAACTTCTTCTTGTGTGTCACCTGTATATTCAATAAGCAGAACCATCCTTGGAATACCGCGTAATAACAAAAAGGCATCCGGTATAAGCTGTAGCCCAAGTTTCATCAGGCCACCCCAACCTAAGGTTTTATGGAAATAAGGGAAGAACTTGATTGCCAGCTCTAGGGTGTAGTTATCAAAAGCTTCAAAGCTGGCGGGTTTTGTAGCAACTACATCATTAATAAGTTTTCCTAGTTCTCTCATGTTTTTATCTTTCATAAAGCAAACCAGGACTCCGGAATGAGGCTTTTCATGGATCAGCTTAAACTTAATATCGCTGATCAAGCCTAGTGTGCCCTGGCTACCAACAAATAATTTTGTTAGGTCAAATATCCCAGTTTCACGATCCCATACATCCCACAAGTTATACCCTGTAGAGTTTTTACTCACTTTTGGCTTGGCTGCCTTAATCTTATCGTAATTCTTGTCAATTAGTTCATATAGCTGCTGGTAAAGTTCGCCCTCAAAATTCTTTTGCCTCCGTTTTTTATCTAACTCCTCATTATTCAACGGTTTTATTTCATACAACTGGCTATCACTTAGGACCACCTGAAGTTTCTCTACAAAGTTATCGATTTTGCCATATTGCAGCGATTTTTCACCGCCAGAAAAATTTGCCACCATGCCACCAACTGCGGCTAATTCACGACTGGCGGGGAAGGCAGGCATAAGTCCACTGTGTCTAAGCGTGGCTTTCTCAAAATCGCGATAAAATACGCCGGGCTGAACTCTTGCGCTACTACCGGTAACATCCTCAATCTTATTAAAGTGATGGGTAAAGTCGATTATTACAGAATCGTTAACTGCACCGCCGCCCATATCTGTACCCGCGCTCCGGGCCGTCAAAGATAAATATGGAATTTGATGACGGCAAAAATACGCAGCCACAACAAGCCTTTGCAAGTCCTTTGCGTTTTTAGGATAAACAACTATCTGCGGCTTTAGCTCAAACAAAGAAGCATCGTGACTATAGAACTGTAGAGTTTCATCATCAAGGGATACCTCGCCCTCAAAACCACGAGCTTTAAGCGTCTCTATAAACGGAGACATGTCTGCCATTACTCTTAAGCTTACTTAAAATACAACACTCTAGCAAATTGGGCCGGTGTAAAATTAAATAACGCAGAAGATAATAGAGGAAACTGATGGTTTCAGCAATTGTAGCGATGGCTACTAA
>DASRGY010000046.1:0-5873 GCA_035650795.1 Saccharimonadales bacterium (SeqCode) | reverse complement strand
TATAACAGCAGCCTTGGAACTTCATAACCACAATGTTGACCTATACGACATTGATGCATCAGCCTTAGCTGTCGCTAAACACAACTCTTTACTACATGAGCTACATTTAAAGACAATTAAACGTGACCTGCTTAAAAACTGCCATAAAGCCTATGATGTTATCTTGGCTAATCTGCCCTATGTGCCGGCTAATTTTTTTATGAATCAAGCCGCCAAACTAGAACCAAGAATAGCAACCTACGGTGGACAAGACGGGTTGGATGTCTACCGCCATTTATTCGAGCAGCTAGCGCATTTTAGCTGGCAGCCAGCATATATCTTTACTGAGGCACTACCGCCGCAACACGACAACTTATCCAAGGTTGCTCGCTCTTATGGGTATCATCAGTCTTTGTCTGAAGATTTTATCCAAGTTTTTTCACCTCTTTGAATTAGTAAATTACAGAAGCTTTATGACGAAGGGGCTGCCGCAAGGGTAGCCTGGATAGTAGTAGTCTTCCCACCGCGCACAATTGTAAGTGTAACTTTATCGCCGACTTTAAAGCGGCTAAGAGCAGAAGTTAGGCTGGTTTTATCATCAATGGTGGTGTTATTTACTTTTGTAATGATGTCTTTTTCTTTTAGGCCAGCTTTATCAGCGGGGCTTCCGGCAATCACCGACGGGTCCTGTCCATCCCCAGCAGGTACGATGTAAGCACCGCGCTTAACGCTAAGGTTATATTGGTATGCTAGATCATCAGTCAGTGACACATATCTCACGCCTAGGTAAGGTTGCTCAAGCTTACCCTCTCCCAGAACGCTGGCAATTAAACCCTTAACGTCGTTGATTGGAATTGCAAAACCAATATTCTGGGCATCACCGGCCACAGCCGTATTTATGCCAATGGCCTCACCATTAATATCAACTAATGGGCCGCCTGAATTACCCTCGTTAATAGCAGCGTCGGTTTGAAAAAGATCAGTTAAATTTTCGCTGGAAGTACCACTTTGGTCACCGGCCACTACATCTCGGCCATAGCCGGAGATGATGCCGGCAGTAACAGTATTCTGGAACTGGCCTAGAGCGTTACCGATAGCAATAACCTTGTCGCCAACTTGCATCTTGGATGAATCGCCAAGGTTCAAAGGCGTTAGCTTTTTACCGTTAAGGTCCGTGATTTTCAGGAAAGCTACATCCAGTGGGCTACTGTCGGAGGTCCGGCCGATTACTTGTACGTTGTTATAGCGGGTACCGTCGGCCAGTGTCACACTAACACTAGATGTACCAGCAGGAACTACATGCCTGTTAGTGACAATTGTCCCATCAGGACTAATAATAAAACCTGTACCGGCGGATTCTTGAGAGGAAGGAGTGCTAAAACCAAAGAAGTCCTGAGCATTAACCTCGCTGGTAACGTCAACTGAGACCACGCTTGCTCCGGCCGTCTTAGCAATACTGGAAATAAGTGAACTTTCATTAGAAATATATTGCTGTTTAACGGCTGTAGAAGCTGTCTCCAGGCCGCTACGATTATATGTCCGCGCCCCCAACCAGCCGCCTCCAAAACCCACTAAAAAAATTGCCAGCAATCCGGCAATAAACCGTCCCGGTAGAAAAGAACCATATTTACTTACCGCCGGCTTTTTAAGCTTAAGCCACCCCGCTTTAGAAGGTCGAGTAGAGAAGCTGGATAATTCAGGGTCGTCCCCTGTATCTATATTATTAAATGCCATATACCACCTATTGTCATCATTATACTGAAAAGTTCCTGAAAAGAACTCTCCAGGAACACGAGGATTCGCTATTAACTATATTCTAGATTCTAGCTTCTAGACGGTGGCACCCGTCCAATCGGACAGAACTATCACAACCAGCAAAATAGCACACATAAAAGCAATTAATTGGCGCTGAAACGATGGAGTTAAACGCTCTGAGGCATCCAGATAATAAAGTGCCGCCAGCCCATAACCTATAGTTGTAAGGAACACTAAGATCTGCGAAATAGATCCGTAAAACAGTAACCAGTGGCCTAACACAAAGGCTAAACTTGCAGCAAAATAAGCCCAAATATTTGCAATCAGGCTAACCCGAGGCTCTTCAAAGCTGGTCAAGAAATGACGCGCCGAAATATAAGTTACAGCCCATGTTCCGAGCATAAGCAAGCCGATTGATGCATCGCCAAATTTAAGATATAAGACGGACAATCCCAAAAGTTGGCCAATCATAGACTGTGCTGAAACGCTTAAAACATCACTCTTAGGCTTAAGCCAAACAAGCCAAGCCATGTAAAGGGCCATCCAGAAGAGTTGCCACCACTGCACTGACGTGCTGGACATAAACAACACCAGACTTATACCAACTAGCAGGTCTATACCGTTAGAAATAATGTTTGCCAGCCAATAGCGTGGCCGGACAGCAAAAATCCGCCATTTTGATAGCAGAATAAGCAAAATAGCCAGCGGCACAAATTCAATGCGCACCAGTATATAGGCGAGGACTGGCAAACTAATGCTAAAAACCAGGTGAATTAAATGAGCAAATCCGCGTATTGGCTTAATTTTCTGCGGTATTAAAGAGCGCAAACGCATTAGCCACTATCCTCTTCCTACTGATTGTTAGATGCTGTATCAGTACCTAAAATTATAACAAAGCTGGTACCCAGAGGCGGATTTATACCCGTGCCAGTCGGCAATTTGCTCTGGGCAATAACGCCAAAACGAGTTTCCAAATAATGCCGGGTGTATTTATCGATGCCCTTGCTCAAATCTACTACTGTTGTATTTGCGGGGTTGGTAGAATTAGGTGCATTATCAACTGTTTTTACGTTATAGCCGTAAGACTTTAGCGTGTCCGCAGTCTGCGTAGCTAGTCCTGCCGTATTTGTGGCATTGTAGACAGCAACCTGAGCATTTTCGCGGGCTATAAAGCCATCACGCAAGCTGTTTCGGACAAAGCTTTGGATCCTGTCGTAATCATAAAGACCATCCACCGGTTCGACCACGGATAAGCCTTCAATATTATCGGTGGTTAGAAGATTATTGGGTGGTGTAACCAGATCAAGCGATTTAATGTTGCTCGACGGAACCTTCTGAACTTCAGAATACAGACACTTAATAGTTGAGCTATCAAAATCCGTGTAAACATTATTGCCTAAACTATCTAACAAAGACGAAATGCGTACCGGATTAGCAAATGTCCCAGCTGAGAATACTTTATCCTTCAAAGCTACAAGGATCAGGCGCTGCCGTTCGGCTCGGGCAAAATCAGATGATGTTTCGCGCGATTTAGCATACAAAAGGGCTTTATGGCCATCAAAATGCTGGATGCCTTTTTGGGCGATTACAGAGTTATAGTGGTTCTCCCAGGCAATGGTCGGATCATAGAGCTGTTCCGGCACATTTACATCTACGCCACCAACAGCATCCACTGCCTGCTGAAAAGCCGTAAAGTCGACCACTACGTGATAGTGAATATTAATCCCGATAATCGGTTGCAGTGTCTGGTCAAGTAGTTTTAGCCCATCTTTATCCTGGCCATTTTCATCCTTAGCGCTTGAGGCTTCTTTGCCATTAGGGTAAGCCGCATTGATTTTTTGGTAGCCGTCATGCGGTATTTTGACCCAGAGATCGCGCGGAATACTTAACAAGTCAACCTTTTTAGTAACAGGATCTATGCTGGCAACCATGATTGTATCTGTTAGGTCAGGGCCATCGTGCCCTGGGCCACCAATGCCTAGCAGTAAGATGTTAATCCGGCCATCCCCTTCTTTGCTTAGCTGGCTAACCGGTACATCACCATCGCAAGAACTTGCTAAGACCGGCGCTTTACCACCTCCATGGAATAAGTGCTTCTGCACAAGATAAAACTTAACGCCTAAATAACCTGCCCCGGCTAAAATAAGTATTAACAGTACAAGAGCTGTGCGCTTAAGGATTTTTTTTGCCCGGACTGGGCGGTTTTTGGGATGTTTTCTGTCTTTTTTGCCTTTGTAATCATTCTCATCCAGCTCAATTGGTTCATCAAGCAGCGCATCTATCTCTTCATCTTCCGAATTCAGACTTGCTGAAGATGCGTCTAAAGCTGACCCGCCTAATCCACCCGGTGATTGCCTGTACGCGTGAAAGCCGTCTGCCCGATTATTAATATCACCTAGTGACGATGCTTCGGCCTGAGAACTAGGGCTGTATGTGTTGTTATGCAAAACACCAATCTGTCCTTGGCTCGGCAGGATACCATCAATAGACGCCCTATTCTTACGCCACTTTCCGTGCGTTTTTCTTTCATGTGTCACGACTCCGTACAGTATATCAAACATTAGAATTAACAGGGCATCAGATTTAGGCCTATAACTTAAAATGTTTATTCAGTAATTACTCAACTAATTCCTATATCCTAGTTCCTGTGTCCTTTATAATGTTAAGTCATGCTACCTGAACAGAAGCTTAACCAGCCACACTCTAATAAGAGTGACCGGCATGATAAAAATAAGCATTTTTTAGAGCCAAAGCCTAAAAGTCATCACCACGATGGCTGGCGCTCAGCATTATCAACAGTATTATTGTTGGTGCTCGCACCGCTTATTGCCTTTTTAATTGCCAGTTTTGTGATGCAGTCATATGAGGTGGATGGTTCGAGTATGGAAACGACTCTGCAAGACCACGATCGATTAATCGTTGATAAATGGCCACGTACATGGTCGAGAATTACTGGCCATGCCTACATTCCTAAAAGAGGAGATATCATTATATTTAATGAAGCTGGACTTAATTACCCCGGGGCGCCAGCAAAACAGCTGATTAAACGTGTAGTTGCGCTGCCTGGCGAACGTGTAACTGTCGATAATGGCAAAATTACTGTCTACAACCAAGATAGGCCTGACGGCTTTAATCCTGATACTGTTGGAATTTATCATATACAAGCCAAGAACACCTCGGGAAAGATCGATAATTTACTACTAAAGCCTGATGATATCTTTGTTTGCGGTGACAACCGGCCTAATTCTGAAGATTCACGGTTCTTTGGGCCGATAAAAGCTAGTCAAGTTGTCGGCAAACTATCCTTGCGTATAATTCCGTTAAATAAGGCTGAGCATTTTTAAAAAATTATCATCAAGAATAAGTTCATTTAAATTTGTTCAGCTTTATAAAATTTTACTTATTGATTTTTGTCGATTGCTTATTGAGCTAGTGCTTTGTTCGAAATTGACTAGCCGAGTAAATACTTATACTCCTAGTATTTTAGTAATTTTTTGAAGTTCATCATCATTTGCGAAGTGAATAATTAACTGGCCACCATGTGCGGTATGCTTTATTTTGACTAGCTGGCCGGTCTTTTGGCTAAGCCTTTTAGTCAGTGCGTTATCGCTTGCTGTATGACTAGAAGCCTCAGCTTTAGCCGCACCCTTTTTAGTAGCAACAACGTATTGCTCTGCCTGGCGAACAGTCCAGTTGTTGTTTAAAATACTCTCTAATAATTCCGTCTGCTTGTTTGGCCATTCTCTAAGTGCCAGTACAGCACGAGCGTGGCCTTCACTTATTCGGCCTTCGCTTAAAGCTTGCCTTGCAGCATCAGGTAACTGTAGTAATCGTGCTAAATTACTGACTGTGCTAGGGGCTTTACCAAGTTTATCAGCGATTTTTTCCAGTTCCAGATTAAATTGGTGTTGTAATTTATATACAGCTAGAGCTTGTTCTAATGGGGACAGGTCCACCCTTTGTATGTTCTCTATAAGAGCTAGTTCTACCTGTTCGAGTTCCTCCAGCGAACGGACTATTGCAGGGATCTCAGTAAGGCCTGCATCCTTGGCTGCACGCCACCTGCGTTCGCCTGCTACTATGCGATACTGCCCGCCCTGCTTCACTACTATGATAGGCTGAAGCACTCCGTGCTGCTT
>DASRGY010000045.1:0-12072 GCA_035650795.1 Saccharimonadales bacterium (SeqCode) | reverse complement strand
AAGTTTGGTATAGGTTGCTTTGGAATTGTTTTGTGGCTTTGGAATCAAGCTGCCGTCTAGTATAGCGGGCAGGCTATTAATTAAGAGTTCAGCGCCGACCTTATTTAGTTTAGTCGCTAGTTCTAACTTAGTTTCATCACCATTAAGGGAGATCTTTTGCTGGGAATATAGTGGACCAGCATCCATTTTGGCTTCTAGTCTCATCAAGGAAACGCCTGTTTCTGTTAAGCCATCCAAGATAGCTGTTTCTATAGGTGTTGGGCCACGTAGCTTTGGCAACAGAGAAGGGTGAATATTAATGATGCCTTTTGGGAATAGATCAATAATTGGTTGGGGGATTATCCGTCCAAAGGCAACTAGTACAGCAGCCTCTGTCAGATGATTTTTTAGCTTGGCGGATAGATCAATATCTTTGCCAAGTAATATTACTGGTATCTGATGGATATGCGCGATAGGCCCGATTTCGAGGTCTCTTTTTTGCCTAGAAACAATATCACTATGCCCTGTAATTACAGCCTCAATATCGTAGCCAGCAGATATTAAAGCCTGCAAAGTTAGTGCCGTTGTTGGTGTGGCAGTAGCTAGGCGCTCGTTACCGAAAAATATTAGCTTTTTTGACTTCTTCATAAGCTATGCTTACTAGCTTGCCCTCACTGTTAATTTTATAAAATGCATCTACTTTATCTTCTATATGGTCGACAAACATAATCCCAGAAGTGTGATCAATTTCATGTTGCAAAATGCGTGCTAAGAAACCTTCTGCCTTAACACGGATTGGCCTACCCATTTCATCCAGAGCGCGGATCCTTACCTTGGTGTGGCGGGGTACTTTACCGTAGATGTCGACGACACTTAAGCAACCTTCGTAATCTTCTTCGACTTCACCTTCAAGTTTGGTAACTTCGGGGTTGATAAGAACACTAAAACTCTTATCTTTTTTATACTCAAAGTTGTTGCGGATAACGACAATCTTATAAAGCTGGTCAATCTGAACAGCTGCCAATGCAACACCCAGTTCGTGTGGCCGGCCGGCCTCCCAATCAAGCGTCGCGGCCTTCATATCGTCTATAACTTTACGCACCTGTTCTGTAATAATAGCCACTCGCTGTGACTTCTGCCGCAAATGCTTATTAGGCAAAGAAATAATTAGATCCTTCTTAGACATACTTAGGCAACAGTATAAACTACCTCTGTTATTCCGCCAACTTGAGGATTTATGCTAAGGATATATGTTTGCTATAAAGAGTGCTAACAATATAAAAAGCACACCCACAATAATTAATGGTGGCCACCAGTAAACACCAATGGATATACATACGAACCCTATCACGCCTAACACAGTGGCAACGACCATGTCTCCGATCAGATCTTTAGCGGCCTTCTTAATTGGATCCATAGCTTAATTCTATATCTTCTTCATAATAGGTCAATTGGGTCAAGGTCGACCATCCAATTGGCTGGCACAATTCCTGCTAATTTAAGTAAGTTGCTGCGGTCTTTGCTTTTAACCACCAGCTGCCAGTAGTAATATCTTCCTTTACGGGTATAAAAGGCGGGTGTAGGGCCAACTATCTCTACAGGTAGTTTTTGCTTCGACAGCTCTTTTGCTAGGTTTGCTGCTGCTTTTTCAGCTCCGTTATAGGTTGCTCTACGGCAGGTAAGTTTAAGGAGGTAGGCAAAAGGAGGAAAGCGAAAATCTTGTCTGAGCTTAAGTGTATATCTATAAAATCCTATATAGTCACGCTTAACTGCTGCATTTATAACTTCACTTCCCGGGTTGTAGGTCTGGACTATAATTCTACCTTCAGAATGGCCCCGGCCCACTCTGCCCAGCACCTGATAAAGTAGCTGAAAACTACGTTCCTCAGAGCTGTAATCCGGTAAAGCCTGGCTTGTTTCTGCAGAAATTACGCCTACTAGACCAAGTTTAGGTAAATCAAAGCCTTTGGCTAGAACTTGAGTGCCAACCAGTATATCTATCTCTCCTTTGTGTAGACGATGATAAACTTCATGGATACGTTCACCCGACACATTATCGCTATCAAAGCGTTGCAGGCTGGCGTTCGGAAATAACTTGGCTAGCTCGCCTAAAAGCGCCTTTGTACCGATACCTTTATATATAATGTCAACGTTTCCGCAGGTAGGGCAGTTAATGGGTGGGCTATTTTTGTAACCGCAAACATGACACCGGATTAAGTGCTCATCTGCATGGTAAACAAGAGGTATGTCACAGTTAGGGCACAACGACTGCCAGCCGCATTTATTACATAAAATAAGCCTGGCTGTACCTCGCCGATTTAGGTAGATTACTACCTGTTTTTTGGCCAAAATTGTAGTATTTATACCACCAATTAGTTTATCTGAAAGCTGGAGACTGTTCTTGAAGTTTGACCTGTCTTTTATGTCAATTATTTCTGAAGCGGGTAGTTTGGCATTTTTGATTGCCGGTTGGGACATGCGTACCACTGCACCGTGTTTTTCTGCTAGGTAATAGTCAACTACAGACGGTGTTGCTGTGCCTAATATTACTTTGGCATCAGTAAGTAACCCTAATTGACTAGCCACGCGACCGGTATGGTATCTGGGGCTTTGCTCTTGTTTATACGCTGGCTCGTGTGCCTCATCTAGAATAATCAATCCTGGATCTCTCATTGGGCTAAACAAGGCTGACCTTGGACCAATGACTACTATAGGTTCTTTAGATTCCAAAACGTCTTTCCATAGTTGTTTACGTCTGGCGGCAGTTAATTGCGAGTGCAGTATAAAAACTTTATGTTTAAGTTGAGACGAAAATATAAAGGCTAACTGGGAAGTCAGAGCGATTTCTGGGGTTAACATTATTACTGATCGGGAGGTTTGGAGAGTCTTTTTAGCGAGCTCCAAGTAAACTCGGGTTTTACCGGTAGCTGTTTCTCCATGCAAAAGGGTAGTTACGCTTTTAGAGCTCTCTATGAATGAAATAGCTTTTTTCTGGTCATCCGTTAAAGGCTGCTTAAGATCCAACTTAAGTTCGATTTCCTGGCTAGCTATAGACTGGACTAGTAATTTAGATCTAATAATCGGAGTTGTTGGCGCAAATTGGCGAAGGGCTTCGCCCAGGCTACAAAAATAATAATCCTTAAGCCATTTTGCTAGCTCTATACAGTGTTGAGGCAAAGTTGAGCTACTTATAATATTCTTAATCACTTTCGTGCCAAAGCTAGGCTTATCAACTTCGCCTAAGATAAAGCCACTAGCCATTCGGTTTTGTATCGGCACAGTAACAATATGACCAGCAGCTAGCTGATCATCATAAGAATATGTCAATGAGGTCTTGCCCCGAAAGCGGCTATCAGCTATATGCACCTCGTAAAACCTCATATAAATAGGATATAGGAAATAGAATATAGGGGATAGGCGGGGTCTCGCGTAAATCTTATCCCTTAAGCTCTAGTGGGAGTTGCAATAAGGCCTTCGAGTGTTTTATACTAGTTTAAGACGTTGTTTGAATAACAATAGAGGTGCTTATGTTAGATACTTTTATTACATCCAGAGTTCGCCGAAAAATCATAGTTGTCTATGCTAAATATCCTGATTTCAAGACGCATGTCAGAGGTCTAGCTAAACTTATCAAAGAAGATGCCGGCAATATCCAGCGCGAACTAAAGCGTTTAGAGAAAATTGGTTTTTTGATCTCGGAGCGCCAAAGCAATACTAAAATTTACTACACTAATAAGCATTTTCCGATTTTTAAAGAGTTACAAAGTATAGTCTTAAAATCACAACGTGCTGCCAACCAGCGCCGTGCCCAGGGTCTAAGACCACAGTAGCCTCTTGGTATTGCAAAATCTTATCTGTTAATTTACAATAGCGCCATGATCATGGTGACTAAAAAAGATTCTAATGAATCTGTCGAGAACCTACTGCGACGGTTTAATCGCAAAGTCCAGCAAGCTGGGGTGATGACAGTGGCAAAATCTATTCAGTATTTTGAAAAACAACCTAGCAAACGGGATCGTCGTACTAGGGCTATAGTGCGCAACGAACGAAGGGCTGCCAAAATTAAAAAACTGAAAATGGGTAGGTAAATAGAAGCGATAAATACTTTTTACTGAACGGCTCTTCCGGAGAAAAACAAAATATAGGATAATGTGCGCATGCAGGACAAAATAGAAAGCGACCTAAAGGCCGCTCTGCTTGCCGGTGACAGATCTAAGATAGAGACGCTTCGTATAATTAAGAGCTCTATTTTAAACGAGGCTATTGCTCAGGGGGCTAAAGATAAAGGTCTCTCAGATGAGGAGATTCAAAAAGTCTTAACAAAGGAATCTAAAAAGCGGCAGGAAGCCGCCGATTTATATAAGAAAGGCGGTAACACTGAACGGGCTGAGTTAGAGCTGGCAGAAAAAGCAATCATAGATGCCTACCTACCAGAGCAGATAGATGAAGCTACCATTAACGAGGCTGTTTTAGCAGAAATAGCCAGCCTAGATTCCCCGATAATGTCAGATATGGGTAAGATTATTGGAGCTGTTAAAGCAAAACTTGGCTCAGGTGCAGACGGCTCTACTATAGCTCGTCTAGTTAAAGAGAAGTTACAACCCCAATGATCATATTATTTGGCGTTGTAGGCAGTGGTAAAAGCGAGCAGGCAAACCGTCTAGAGAAAAAGTTAAATTGTCCACACATAACGGTAAGCCAGGTACTTAAGGAACAGCATAACCCTGCATGGGATTCCTTAATCTCTGCTGGTAAACTGGTGCCTGATGAAAATGTGATCTCACTACTTGAGCCTGTCTTAAATAAGGTTAAAAAGGGTGAGTTTATTTTGGATGGGGCCCCTCGTTCAGAGAGGCAAGCCGAATGGTTATCGCAAAAGATTAAATCCGGAGGGATTAAGCTGACTGCTATTTTTCATCTGGTAGTCTCTAAGGAGACCACCTTAAAACGCTTATTAAATCGTGGTCGGGAAGATGACAGAGAAGAGGTTATTGTTGAGAGGTTTAGGCAATACGCAGCTGTTACCAATCCAGTTTTGGCGTATCTGGTCAAACAGGGCTATGCGGTATATGACATCGATGGAGAGTGGCCGCTCGATATTGTTGAGATGCAAATCTGGAACGTGCTCAAGGACAAGATAGATGCGCCCCAAAAGTGACAATGAAATCCAGGTGATGCGTGACGGCGGTAAAATGCTCGCCACGGTTCTGGATCTCCTATCAAAACGCATCGCGCCGGCAATGAGCACGAAAGAACTATCTGATATTGCCACCAAAGAGGTGAGGGCTCTTGGTGGCCAGCCAGCTTTTCTAAATCATGATAATTTTCCAGAATCACTTTGTGTGTCCATAAATCAGGAACTTGTACATGGGCTACCTTCACCAAAAAGAATCATTAAAGAAGGCGATGTGGTCGGCTTGGACTTTGGTGTCATGTATAAAAGTTTAGTTACAGATGGAGCTACTACAGTTTTTGTAGGCGCTAAGCCAAAACCAGAAATTAAACGTCTATTAGCCGGTACTCAAAAGGCTTTGGATGCCGGAATTCGGGCGCTGCACGGTAACGGCACTAGGGTAGGAGATATAAGCTCAGCTGTTCAACAGACTCTAGATCTTTATAATTTAGGTGTTATTCGCGATTTAGTTGGCCACGGGGTCGGTGACCAGATCCACGAAGAGCCCAACATCCCTAATTATGGAGTAGCTGGGACTGGACCGGTTCTGTCTACTGGCATGACGGTTTGTATTGAGCCAATGGCGTCGCTGGGCGATTGGTTAATAGATGTAGCCAAAGACGGCTGGACGGTTGTTATGCGTGACGGCAGTATAGGTGCTCACTACGAACACACGGTCCTTATCACTGAGCAGGGATGCGAGATCTTAACAGCTTTGTGATAGTCTGTAGAATGCAACAATTAAAGTCACAGCAAAGCGCAGACACACAATGAGCAGTGGTCATTAGACGGCTAAAACGGGTTTTCTTGCCGAAGGTAAGCAGTAGCGTTATACTGCGGGCAGTCATATATAATAAAACCTAAATGCAAGATCAGAAACTTCAATACTTTGCGGGTGTGGATATTGGCACAACGGGTGTCCGCTGTGTAGTCGGCGAACTAGCAGGCGAAGCCCAAACACCAAGTATTATTGCCTTTACTCAGGCTGAAAATAGCGGCATGCGTAAGGGCAATATTGCTCATGTAGATGAAGTAGCGGATGCCGTAGTTAAGGCAGTTACAGAAGCAGAGCGCGTATCCGGCCATCCCGTCAAGCACGTGACGGTGAATATTAACGGCTCACATGTAGAGGGTATTAATTCAAAAGGCGTGATAGCCGTTTCTAGCCCTGATCGACAGATAACAGTTGATGACCGTAACCGCGTAGAAGATGCAGCTACAATTGTCCAACTACCGGCTAACAAGGATATAATCCAGGTCTTTGCTAAGAACTACCGCTTGGACGGACAGGAAAATATTAAAAATCCGGTTGGCATGCACGGTGTTCGGCTGGAAGTCGATACTCATATTTTATGCGCATCGACACCGGCCCTTAAAAGTCTTGATCAGGTTTTAAGTAAGGCGGAGCTGGCAGCCTCACATCGCACCGTAACAAGCTTAGCTGCGGCTGAAGCTACGTTGGATCGACAAAAAAAAGACGCCGGGGTGGCTGTAATTGATATAGGTGCTGCCACTACTAACATGGTAGTAGTTGAAGATGGCGAAGTTGAACACATCGCTGTTATCCCGATGGGCGGCATACACATTACTAATGACCTAGCTATAGTCCTTAAAACCGATCTAGATGTAGCTGAACTAGTTAAAATTAAACATGCTAGCTTGTCCAAAAAAATTACAGGTGAAACAAGCTTTGTGCATAAGGGTGAGGAGCTACGGTTTGATCGTGAGATGATGCGGATGATCGTTGAAGCCCGCCTAGAAGAAATATTAGAATTGGTTGACCGGGAATTTAAAAAAATCCGCCGCTCCCGCAAGTTACCCGGCGGTGTTGTTCTAGTAGGTGGAACGGCTAATTTGCCGGGTATCGTCGACTTCACAAAAGAGACCCTGCAACTACCTGCAAGACTTGGTAGCTGGAAACATATACCCAAGGTTGTTGATGGTATGGATGAATTGATTTTTGCGCCGGCTGTAGGGCTAATGATGCTTGATATGCTGCTTGGTCCACCACAGCATTCACTTTATGACGAACCCGGAGCAGGTTGGTTCCAATCTGTTAGTTCCGGATTGAACAAAGTCTTGAAGCGCGTGCGCCGCCATTAGAGCCTATTGTTCTGTTTTTTTATTCAGTCATTTTAAAGGCGGGTATTTTTATTGCGCTAGAACATAGCCCTCACGTATAATTGAACCAAATGAGGACAGGGAGGCCTTTAAACTATGGCTCAAGCAGTTGAACCGCCAATTGAAACGTTTGCACGTATAAAAGTAATTGGTGTAGGAGGCGCGGGCGGGGCTGCTATAAACCGGATGGTGGACGCTGGTGTAACTGGCGTTGATTTTGTAGCTGTAAATACCGATGCTCAAGCACTGCATCATTCTAAAGCCAGTGAAAAGATCCATATTGGTAAAGAAACTACCCGCGGGCTGGGAGCAGGGGCTGACCCAGAGCTAGGAAGACGGTCAGCCGAAGAGTCCAAAGAAGAGATTGTCAAATCCGTTAAAGGCGCTGATATGGTCTTTGTAACATTCGGTGCTGGTGGTGGTACTGGTAGTGGTGCAGGTCCAATAGTCGCACAGACAGCCAAGGAAGCTGGTTCATTGGTGGTCGGTTTTGCCACTAAGCCCTTTGCCTTTGAAGGTGAAAAGCGCCGTCGTAATGCCGAGATAGCCATAGAAAAACTACGCAACCAGGTTGATACGCTAATTACCATTCCAAACGACAAACTCTTGCAGACAATTGATCGCCGCACACCTCTTTTAGAGGCATTTAAAGTAGCCGATGATGTCTTGCGCCAGGGCGTTCAAGGGATATCCGATCTTATTACTGTCCACGGCTTAGTTAATCTTGATTTTGCTGATGTTAAAACGGTTATGGCGGATGCCGGGTCGGCTCTTATGGGTATTGGCCGGGCAAGTGGTGAGAACCGGGCTATAGAAGCCGCCCAACAGGCTATTAGCTCGCCACTACTTGAAATATCTATTGATGGTGCCAGGGGAATTCTGTTTAACGTTATTGGCGGACAGGATATGTCTATGCACGAAATTAATACCGTTGCCGAGACCATTACTGCCGCTGCCGACTCTGAAGCTAATATTATCTTTGGCGCTACTATTAACCCAGAACTCGAAGGGGAACTAATCGTTACGGTTGTAGCAACCGGATTTGATGATGCTTACTTTTCTTCAAGGGCCCGTACGGGTGCACCATCGCGCCGCAACGAGTCGGAATCTACTCCCGTAAGCCAAACTGTTGACGAATCAGTCATGGCTGATATCGACATGGACCTTAAAGAGAATGACGAAAGTCCAGCCGAAGATTTTCACTCCGAAGAGACACCTAACATTTGGGCGTTAAGTGATGATGGCAATAACACAGATAAAGATAAAGCTGAAGACGAAGAAGAGGACGATAAATATGAAACTCCATCATTCTTCCGACGCTTTAGACGTGGCCGTAAAGCACCGGTGCAAGACAACGACTCGACAAATGACGATGATAATGATGATAAGCAGGCAGACGAGGATGACGAACCTGACATAGTTGAAGTAGAAGACGATGAAGAAACAAAAGATCAAAAAAAAGATAAAAAAACTGACTCTGGTGAGAATAAGAAAACAAAGAGATAAATGGCCTAAATTTTTGTGAAAACTACACCACAAAATACTTGCATTAGCGCTACGGCTGGGGGTAATATGCTTTTTACGAGCACTAAATATGGTGATAGTACCTTGATTAACAGATCAGAATTAGAGGTAAGCAATGAACTGCCAACAGTGTGGTTCGAGCGACAATAAAGTTGTAGAGTCGCGGGAAGTAGCTGACGGTGATGCCATAAGGCGACGTCGGGAATGTCTATCTTGCGGCTATAGGTTTACAACTTATGAGCGTTTGGAAAGGCCACACCTTGTAGTTGTTAAGCGCGGTGGTACCAGAGAGCTCTTTAGTCGTGAGAAATTGCAAGCAGGATTGCAGCGGGCAGTTGAAAAAACTACCGTCACGAACGTACAGCTAGAGGATTTTGTGGCCAATATCGAGCGTCAACTTTATGGGCGTGGCGAGCCAGAAATTAGCTCTACGGTAATTGGCGAGCTGGTCATGGACGAGCTACCAAAACTCAATGAGGTTGCTTATGTACGTTTTGCCAGTGTTTATCGCAATTTTCGCGACATATCAGGCTTTGAACGGGAGCTTTCCAAGATTAAAAAATCGAAAAAGCCAAAGCACTAATCTGCAATAAAACTTACTGATCTAAAACAACTGATACATGATTTTACAGTCAGAAAATCATGGTTGCCTTAGATATTGCTCGTGGTTTATAGTGAGGAATGTCTAAGGGAGCAAAGGGTGGTGCGAGCATGAGAGACGTTCGCATCCCCAGTTAGCTCTAAATAAAAACCTTAAACAAAATTAATTAAGAAAAGAGGGGAACAAAAATGGCACAGGTAACGACGCTAGCGGTTAAGAGACTCTTCACAAAACCGAAGAGTAAAGCCTACGACGCTTTAAAGTGGGTTAAGCGTGACTCCATAATTACAAACCCAGCAACCGGCAAAGCAGTCTTTGAGCAAAAGGATGTTGAGTTTCCGGAAGGCTGGAGCCTCAATGCCATTAATATTGTTGCCCAAAAATACTTTACGGGTACCCCTGGTACGGCTGAGCGCGAAGCCAGCTTACGCGACCTAATTAACCGAGTGGCTGATACTATCACCCGTCAAGGCTTACAAGAAGGTTATTTTGATTCAAATGCTGAAGCCGATGACTTCAGAGAAGAACTAAAGTATATCCTAGCTACCCAGCGAGCTGCTTTTAATAGTCCTGTATGGTTTAACATTGGCGCACCTGAGCGCACCCAGCAAGCCAGTGCCTGCTTTATTCTGGCTGTTGATGATACTATGCCCGCCATTTTGGAGTGGTATAGAGAAGAGGGAATGATCTTTAAGGGTGGTTCTGGGTCGGGAGTAAATGTTAGTACTATCCGCAGCTCAAAAGAGCCTTTAGGTAAAAGCGCTGGAACTGCATCCGGGCCTTTAAGTTTTATGCGTGGAGCTGACGCCTCAGCCGGTGCGATAAAAAGCGGCGGTAAGACTAGAAGAGCTGCCAAGATGGTTATTATGAATGCCGACCACCCAGATGTTGAAGAATTTATCTGGTGTAAAGCTATCGAAGAACGTAAAGCACGTGTTTTAGCCGAGGCTGGCTACGACATGGATCTAGATGGTAAAGACAGCTTTAGCGTTCAGTATCAAAATGCCAATAATTCTGTGCGGGTAACTGATAAATTTATGCGTGCAGTAGAAAACGACGAAGATTGGAATTTGAAAGCTGTAACTACCGGCAAAACTTTGCAGACAGTTAAAGCCCGCAGTATTTTCCGCCAGATATCAGAAGCTGCCTGGGAGTGTGCTGACCCGGGGATGCAGTTTGATACAACTATTAACAAATGGCACACCACACCTGTCGCCGGGCGCATTGTGGCTTCCAACCCTTGCAGTGAATACATGCATCTAAATAATTCTGCCTGTAACCTGGCCAGCATTAACCTGCTTAAATTCTTAAAGGACGATGGTAGCTACGATATTGAGGCTTTCAAACACACAGTTGAAGTTATGTTCACAGCTCAGGAGATCCTGGTAGGCTATTCAGAATACCCGACATCCAAGATCACTAAAACCGCCCGGGCTTATCGCGAACTGGGACTTGGTTACACTAATCTGGGCGCCCTTTTAATGGCCCAAGGTTTGCCATACGATTCTGATGAAGGTCGGGCTCAAGCAGCTGCAATTACTGCGTTAATGACTGGTTATGCCTATACGACATCGGCTAAAATTGCCCGTAAAGTTGGACCTTTCGCCGGATATGACAAAGATAAGGAAGGCGTAAATAAGGTCTTACGTATGCACCGCGATGAGGTTAAGAAAATTGATCCGTCGCTTGTGAGCGAGGAACTTCTAAGTGCAGCAGCTAGTTCTTGGGACGAAGCTGTTGAACTATCCGAACGCTATGGCGTGCGAAACAGCCAAGCCACTCTGCTTGCTCCAACGGGTACCATTGCCTTTATGATGGACTGCGATACAACCGGCATTGAGCCGGACCTTGGTCTAGTAAAAGTTAAGAAACTGGTTGGTGGTGGAGTAATGAGTATCGTTAACCAAACAGTACCACGAGCCTTGAAAGCATTAGGCTACAACCAGTCTCAGGTCGACGACATCATCAATTACATAGATATCGAAAAAACCATAGTTGGGGCACCCCATCTCAAAGATGAACACCTAGCTGTATTTGCATGCAGCATGGGTGATAACCCGATCCACTATATGGGTCACGTAAAGATGATGGGTGCAGTACAACCATTCTTGTCCGGTGCGATCTCTAAAACTATCAATATGCCAGCAGAAGTTAGTGTTGAAGATGTAGAACAACTGCACCTTGAAGCTTGGAAGCTGGGCTTAAAGGCTGTAGCTATCTATCGAGATAACACTAAGGTTGCTCAGCCGCTGTCTATGGCCAAGAAGCAAGGTAAAGAAGAGGCTATGCCTGGTGTGGCTGAGCACACTGCAGAAACCCCGGCTCAGGTCTTGGCAGCAGCTGCCGAGTCCCTAACACAGCCTATGGTTCGAGCCGCTGGTTATCGTGAAGAGTTGCCGCGTATCCGTAACTCTAAAACATTTAAATTTACAATTGCCGGTACCCGCGGCTATCTGTTGGTGGGTGAATATGATGATGGTCGTCCCGGAGAATTGTTCATCAGCATCGCTAAACAAGGCTCAACTTTGCGCGGTGTCATGGATGCCTTCGCTATCACAGTGAGCTATGCGTTGCAGTACGGTGTACCGGTTAAGAAGTTAGTCCGCACCTTTACTAACACCAGCTTTGCACCAGCCGGAATAACGGATGACCCTGACATCAGGACAGGCACGTC
>DASRGY010000044.1:0-4938 GCA_035650795.1 Saccharimonadales bacterium (SeqCode) | reverse complement strand
ATAAGACTACATGAAGAGGTTAAAATATTAGTAATGACGGACAAACTAAAGACAAAGCTTGCCAATCTGCCAACTACCCCGGGTGTTTATTTTCATAAAGATAAATCGGGCGGGATTATATATATCGGCAAAGCGGCTAATCTGCGTAATCGCGTACGTCAATACTTTCAAAAGAGCCGATACGGAGATCCTAAAACGGATCTTTTGGTAAGTGAAATAGTGGATATAGAGTGGACTGAGGTAGAAACTGAGGTAGATGCGCTCTTTCTTGAGGCCGAGCTAGTGCGTCGTTATCTGCCGCGCTATAACATATTGTTGCGCGATGATAAATCTCTACAGTACGTCCGCATAGACTACAAGAGCGACTATCCAACCGTGAAATTAGTAAGACGTCCACTGGATGACGGCGCGGAATATTTTGGCCCCTATATTAACGGTTATGCGGTTAAAAAAGCTCTAAAGTTTTTGCGCCGGGCTTTCCCATATGCCATCAGCAGACCTATAAATCAGAAAAGAGCTAGTCTGCATTATCACCTAGGACTAGACCCTGGGTTAGAAGATGGCCGCACCACTCTTGAGGATTATCGCGCAAATCTCCGCAAACTTATGCAGTATCTAAAAGGCGAGCGAGTAACACTAACGCGTGAAATCGAGCGTGAGATGAAAAAAGCTGCTAAAGCTGAAGAATTCGAGACAGCAGCACGCTTACGCAACCAACTTTTTTCGCTACAATCACTTTCTAAGCAGGTATTATTTGGTGATCGCGAGATCCAAGATGCTAGCAGGGATGTAGCATTAGTGGAATTGGCTAAACTATTAGATCTAAAAAAACCCCCGCGTCGCATAGAAGGTTTTGATGTCAGTCATGTTCAGGGGACCGATACTACAGCCAGCATGGTAGTTTTTTGTAGTGGCCTGCCGGACAAAGCATCATATCGTAAATTCAAAATGCGTGTGCCTGGCAATGACGATTTTGCTCACATTTACGAAACGATCACGAGACGTTTTAGTGAAACAAACGCTAAAAAATGGGGACTGCCAGATCTAGTGTTGATTGATGGTGGAAAGGGCCAACTGTCGTCGGCTATGCTGGCCTGCGATCAGGCAGGATACTCCGACATTCCGATGATTGGCTTAGCCAAACGCTTTGAGGAAGTAATTGTTAAGAAGCCGACTGGGGAGTTTGAGGTTATTAATTTGCCTGAGACATCGCACCTGGTTAAATTGTTGCAACGGATCCGTGATGAATCACATCGGTTTGCTGTTAGTTATCACAGTACACTGCGTCGAAATCGACAGACAGCTAGTTTGTTAGATGAAATTCCGGGGGTGGGCCCGTTAACACGCAAAAAACTGATTCGCCACTTTGGGTCCATGCGGAATGTTATTAACGCTTCTCCAACTGAACTCCAGAAAGTTTTGGGTATGCAGCGTGGTGCTAAGCTAAACCATTACTTAAAATCGCTTAAGCAAACACTCGCCTAAGCGACGGACCACTGATAAAATAGATGTAATGCCACGACATGTGTTAGCGCGTTTTGGGATTCGCTGGTTTGTATCAGCCTTGGGTTTATGGATTGCAGCTTCTTTTCTTGGAAGCGACAGACTAACCGTAGGTAATGGTTGGGGGACAGTCATAGGTGCCGGTTTTTTCTTAGCGCTGGTCAATATGGCGCTTAAACCTCTTTTGATAATTTTATCTTTTCCGGCCATTATTTTAAGTCTCGGGTTGTTTATGCTTGTTTTAAACGGCTTTTTAATTTTAATTGTTCATTGGATATATCCGCCTCTATATGTTAAAAATCTAGGTGTAGCTATTGTGGCTGGATTGATAGTCGGTTTTGTTAACTTTTTAGTAACTCAAATCTTGGAGAAAAAATGAACATCTGGAATTACATAACTCTTATTTCCGACATCTTCTTAATAATTTTAATACTTATTCAAACCAGAGGGGCAAGTCTGGGAGCAGGTTTAGGTGGAGCAGGAGAGGTAAATACTATTAGGCGAGGTTCAGACAAGACCCTTCATCAATTAACGATTATTCTGGTGGTTGTTTTTGCTGCCAGTATTATTATGACGATAGTTTCGCAGTAAAAGGTTAAAGCAGGTGGAGAAGCTAGTTAATCGTTTTCAAAAACGGCGCAAAAACGCTTTAGTAATTTCTCAGCAAGCCGATCAACAGATAGAGAAGCTTCTTTTGCGTCGTTTTGAGCGTTTAGTGTCCGTAAGAAGGTTTGTTTTTTTGTGGGTTGGTTTATTTGTCATAATTTTCTTCACCACATTCATCCAGTTTATGGGTCTGTCACGTTACTACCAAAACTTACAGCCGGTACCCGGAGGATTTTTTAGTGCTGGGCTTATTGGGTCCTTCACTAACGCTAATCCTGTATACTCCAGCGGGACGGTGGATGTGGCTGTTAGTCGCTTGGTTTTCTCGGGCTTATTTAAATATGATACTAACAACAATCTAACAGGTGATCTGGCAAGCAGCTACACATTAGACAGTTCTCAAAAACACTACACGGTCCATCTTAGAAAAGACGTGACATGGCATGACGGGCAGCCCTTTACGGCTGATGATGTGCTTTTTACCTATCAAACCATTCAAACTTTAAGTGCGCAGTCGCCACTTTATGCTAGTTGGCGAGACATAAAAGTCGCTAAACAAGATACTTATACCGTAACTTTTGATCTGCCAAACTTGCTTAGCTCTTTCCCGTACGCTTTGACTAATGGCATAGCACCCGCCCATTTGCTTCAAAAGATCCCACCAGAGCAACTTCGTAGTGCTTCATTTAACACTAAGCCCGTCGGCACTGGGCCATTTGTTTGGCGATTTGTAGAGGTTAGTGGAGTTACACCTGAAACTAGACGTCAGCGGATTACCCTGGCAGCCTATAAAAACTATTGGCAAGGCAAACCTAAGCTCGATGGCTTTAGCCTTTTAACCTTTAATAACGAAGATCAAATGCTTACAGCCTTTAAAAAGAAAGAAATCAACGCTATGGGAGGGTTAGAGACCATTCCAGAAGATCTTTTGAGAGATGATTCAGTTCAGATCCATGTTACGCCACTTACAAGTTCTGTGATGGCGTTTTTTAATAATTCGCGACCAATTTTAAATAGTGCCAATGTCAGAAAAGCGCTCATAAGCGGGGTTGACCGCAGAAAGATTCCTACTCTGACCCCTTATCCTACAAGGTCAGTCGATGAGCCATTTCTTAAGGGTCAACTAGGCTACGATCCTAGCTTTGCAGAGCTACCATATAACTTTGATTATGCTAACCAGCTTCTAGATCAAGATGGCTGGGTAAAAGACCCCACTGGTCAACGGTCTAAAGCTGGCACACCGCTGGCCTTTAGTCTAAGTTCACAGGACGCCCCGGATTACACGGTAACAGCTAAATTTCTTCAAGAAGAATGGGCGAAGTTAGGTGTTAAGGTGACGGTTCACTACTATAGTGGTGACGAGCTACAGAGCAACGTTATTGCTAACCATGACTACGATGCACTCTTGTACGGTATCAGTATTGGTGTAGACCCAGACGTGTTTGCTTATTGGGATAGTAGTCAGGCTAGTGTTGCCTCACAAGGCCATTTAAACTTGAGCGAATATAAATCGGCTGCCGCCGATCAAGCACTTCAGGCCGGACGTACGCGCTCTGACCCAAACCTTCGAGTTCTAAAATACAAAGCCTTTTTAAAGGCTTGGGATGACGATGCACCGGCATTAGCACTTTATCAGCCTAACTACACCTATATAACTCGTGGTCCAGTATTTAATTATGACCGCAAGGCGGATAATTCATCGGCTGACAGGTTTTATAACGTTAATAATTGGATGATTCGCCAAAAACGCCAAACCATAGATTAAATATAGGAATACAACCGATTAAAAGTATAATTAGTAACCAGATAAGGCGCGATGGCCGAGGAGTTAGGCAAGGGTCTGCAAAACCCTATACACGGGTGCGAATCCCGTTCGCGCCTCCAAAAATATGAAGTCTGTTGTAGTTTGTAGTTCAAAACGATACCTCAAAAATGTTGCTAAGTTTTGTGCTGATTTGGAAAAACTTGGAGTAGTCGTCTTTGAGCCAAATTTCAAACAGCCACTTCCTGAAAATACAAAATTCTCGTCGCCTGTAATAAAAGATATAGTTTTCAAAGGCCTAACGCTTGAGCACTTTGACTGGATTAGAAAAGCTGAAGCATGCTTTGTCTTTAATAAAGAAAACTACGTTGGCGTAAGTGTCAGCTTAGAAATGGGCTTTGCAAATGCTCTCGGAAAGCCAATCTATGCGCTTAGTAGAGAAACAGGCGATCCATGCCGCGATAGTTTAATTGATAAAACGGCTAAAACTCCAAAAGAACTTCTTAAACTTCTCTAGAAGTGTTTATAATTAGATAGTTCGTAAAGTTGGGCGAGTGGCGGAACTGGTATACGCGACGGACTTAAAATCCGTTGGCTGAATAAGCCTTGTGGGTCCGAGTCCCACCTCGCCCACCAAAAATTAAGCTGCAGTTGGTCCCTGAGGTGTAACTGGTGGTTGCGGGTTGGGCGGAGTAGGAGATGAAGGGGAAGCAGAATCCGTAACTGGGGTGACTGCTGGAGTGGCCGGGGGCATAGAACCCGACTGACTTGATGAACCACCAACTGTTGCTGGCGATAGATCGTTATACATACTTTGCAAAATAGCCATGCCTACAAAGCCTAGTGCAACTAGCAGCACCAGAGATAATACTGTTGAGATTTTACCGTTACTTACCTTGTCTACACCTTGGCAATATTTCCACAGCCAATACAGATTAGCAAAGGGCACAATTATTAGCCATGAAGTTGGAATCTCTGCCCCCAATTTAGTTAGTTCACCCTTAGTTTTTACTTCCCAAACTATAGAGTAAATACCTAATGTTATTAGTGAAAAGAAAAATACAGCT
>DASRGY010000043.1:0-11505 GCA_035650795.1 Saccharimonadales bacterium (SeqCode) | reverse complement strand
TCATCAGATAAAGGTTTTAATAATCGCCGAGTCCTTAACAAAAATGACACTGTCGCTGAGTACAACGTCCCCTGGGCAAAAACAGTCAAGGTAGTAGCAAAAGAGCCAATAAACACCCTTATTTGGCAGGGTATGCCGGTGAAAGTTAAGATCATAACAAAAGAAATCAAAGCTCCAGCCCAAAACGGCGCCCAAGTTGGCAGCATTCAGGTTATCTCTAATAACAAGACTGTTAGTACTGATGCAGTTTTAGATGGCTCAATCACAACGCCCTCATGGACATGGCGTATCTTTCGTTAATTTTGTTAGAATAACAGATAGAGGATCAGGCGCAGTGGTGAAATTGGTATACACGCTACGTTCAGGACGTAGTGGAGGTAACTCCGTGAAGGTTCAAGTCCTTTCTGCGCCACCAATAATAGTTAGTCGGGGAGGCGAAAACAGTCGGTGACTCTTTGAGTTTTCCTTGCTTGGCCGGCTTCGCGTTCGCCGGAGGCGAATGTTTGCGAGCCGTAGAATAACTCAAGTCCTCTTTCGCCCACCAGTAAACTTACACCTTACCGTGTTAAGATGTACATGATTAAACATTAGCCTTATGGAGGGTAAATACTGCTGATGAGCAAAGTAGCTCACTACCTGCAAGAACACTTATTAGGTGAAGTTACAGATAGCCCGGAAGTCAGACGACACTTTGCGCATGACGCTAGTATTTTGCGTTTGGCTCCCGCTATCGTTGTCTACCCCCGCAATGAGGCAGATGTCCGAAAAACTGCAAGCTTTACCTGGCAGTTAGCTCAGCGTGGTCGGACTATGCCCATCACGGCACGAGGAGGTGGTAGCAATACTTCTGGGTCAGCGCTGGGCAATGGCATTTTATTGATCTTTACAGCTCACATGAACAAAATTCTCGTGCTTGATGCTAAAAAAGAATTTATCACCGTCGAACCAGGAGCAACTTACGATAAGATCGAGCAAACGCTCTTTACTCACGGCCTTTTTCTGCCTCCCTACCCTGCGTCACAGCACTATGCAACAATCGGTGGTGGTATTGCTACAAACGCTATCGGCGAAAAATCTATAAAATATGGCCCGGTTAAGCGCTATGTCGATCAACTAAGAGTTGTCCTAGCCAACGGCGAAATTATCGAGACCGGTCCACTCACTAAAAAGGAACTTAATAAAAAGCTGGGGTTGTCATCTTTTGAAGGCGAAATATACCGTTCCTTAGACGCGCTTTTAGAAGAAAACTCTGAGCTTATAGCCAATGAAAAACAACGAGTTAAAGCCGTATATAACGCCGTTGGGTATAACCTTTTTGAAGTTAAAAATAAAAAAGATTTTAATCTTACGCCTCTTTTTATAGGCTCACAGGGCACACTCGGGATCATCACTGAAGCTACTTTGGGCGTTGTACCTCACAATCCTCTAACGAGCATGGCGCTAATAAGTCTAGGCGGATTAAGTGACCTCCAGGAGGCATTACCTAAAATACTAGAGCTAAAGCCTAGCATTTGCGACTTTGTTAATAGCAGCGTTATAGATTTGGTGCTTCAGATCAATCCCAATCAGCTAAATGGTATGCTAGACAATCCCAAAGCTTCGATTCACTTATTCATAGAATTTGATTTTCCTAAAGTTAGTGACCAAAAGAAAACCCTAAGACGGCTGAAAAAAATAGCTGAAAAATACAATGGCTCAATCCAAGAGGCCCACAGCCCGCACGACATAGAAAAACTGTGGAAAATTCGCCATAGCGTAACCACTCTACTTACTCAGCCTCATGGACAAAGTAAAGCTGTGCCTTTTGCAGAAGATATTGCCGTACCAGTTGACAGGTTAGTAGATTTTCTACAACGCGCTAGTAAAATTTATAAAGATAATGACCTTATCCCTGCTGCTTGGGGCCATGCAGGTGATGGGGTCGTTAAAATGCAGCCGATGCTAGATCTTGGCCAGGTGGGAGACCGGCAAAAGTTGTTTAAAGTCTCTGAGCTAATATTCCAAACTGTCAAAGAATTAGATGGCAGTCTAAGCGCGGCTGTTGGTGATGGCAGGATACGCGCTCCTTATGTAGCTGCAACTTATAGCCAAGAATTCTTCGACCTTGTCCTAAAAGTAAAGAGAATTTTTGACCCGCACGGGATATTGAATCCGGGAGTTAAGACTGCCTCACTTGATGACGTTAAAGCTATAATGCGCGGCGAATACGACCTTGCGCACCACCACGAGCATCTACCAAGAAGCTAAGCAGCTATCCGGAGCGGTGACGGGGCAACTACTTGCACTAGTTGTGGCATGTGCTTGATTTCTAAAACAGTGCCTTTTGGAATAACTTCGGTCTCGCCGCTAAAATGGGCTGGCGCATCGGACTCAAGTATAAACAGTAAACGATCTTTTAGTTCACCTGTTATACCGCCCTTCTTATTTTCTAGAAGTAGTTTTTTGATAGCACCCCTATACAAGAACCACTCAGGGCTCATTTTAACTACTACCATGCCTTTATCGGTCTCAGCAAAACGCACACTACCATTGGACATTCTATTGATAGTAGTAGCTGTCAGTTCCTGAGCTTTAATATGGGGTAATTCACCGTCTTCGCCCTCGGCCATGAGATCAGTGTAGCTAAAATCTGACTGCCCCTTCTTTATAATGGTCTTAAGTTTTAGCCACTCATCTAAGGCTCTATGGGACCAAGGCAACGCTCTTCTCAATCCTCTTTGTTTCTCTAAGAAAACTGCTCCTAGTCCAGTAGTGCCTAAGCCCATGTAAGTTGTATAGAGTCTTTCTAGATCTTTCGTAACTCTTATGGCATCGATATCCAGAAGTCGTCCAGTTTCTAGAAGTCCTGCAGGACCTCCATCCTTAGATATATCGTAGGTATCGCCATAAAAATCATGAAACTGATCATTGCCATTGCCACCGTTGAACAGCAGCCAGCTAACTTGATCCTTCGGTATACCACTTTCGCGGGCTAACATAATAGCGTTAAGTACACCAAAGGCCGATCCATCTCCCCCAAAACTAATGACAACATCGTCGGGCTTGATAGATTCAGCAATGCGGCTTACATTATCCGCACCGGTTTTAGGATCTTCTGTTGTTACTATAACCAAATTTCTGCCAAAATCAGAATGAGCTAAATCAACTAAGGCTGAGCCTGCTCTATCTGCCCTTGTACTATTTGGATTAACTACCGCGACAACGTGGTTGAATCTCTCCGCCATGTTGAGCACAAAATATCATCAATTGTACGTATAAGCAATAAAGTGGTGGGCGCTGAGGGACTTGAACCCCCGACCCTCTCGGTGTAAACGAGATGCTCTAGCCAGCTGAGCTAAGCGCCCGGATAATTGGTGGGTGAGAGAGGACTTGAACCTCCACGCCTTGCGGCACAGCCACCTCAAGGCTGCGTGTATACCAATTTCACCACTCACCCTTGATATTTATGTAATTCCCGCGGAAACAACCTATTGTTTTCGTAGAAAAAGCAGTGGTGGCGCCTCTCGGACTTGAACCGAGGACACAAGGCTCTTCAAGCCTCTGCTCTACCAACTGAGCTAAAGCGCCGCTATTTGCAACGGTAATTTTATTACAGATGAGCTAAAGAGGCAATTGAGTTCGGTGTTATAATAGTTATGTTAATAAGGGGGTTGTATGGTCTTTAATTTTAATAAAATTAAAAGTCGGCTAAACCATTCACTAGGTGTAGCAGCTATGGTGATTGTTGGTGCTGGTGGTTCGCTTGGGTTAGTAGGCGTAGCCAACGCTGCTAATAACGCTCCAAGCCAATGTGGTGGTAAACAAATTGTTAATGTCACTTATGGCCTATATAACGATTACGACTCAGGTGTAGCTGGTAACGCCTGGGCAAATGATACCATTAACCGGCACTTAAAGGTTTTTGATCTTGGCGGTGGCAACTTTTGTGCTGCGGTTAACGATACTGGCCAATTTTCAACCTTCGCTGGTGCCAGCCCTAGTGGAACAAGTACAGTTTCCGCTGGCATTAAGGGTGAAATTAACGGCGGTTACGTAACAACTGTTTTCAGCGGTACGGTTAATTCTTCACCAACATATAAGACGAATGGTAGTTTAGGCAACTTCGACCTAATGTGCACCGATGCCTACACCTGCCCGGGCGCGCATCCAACAGCCTCTAGCTACGTTAGTGGTTGGGATGGAAGTTTGGCTAGTTGGGGCTGGACCTACCACACAGCTCAAAACGGTAATTGGGTAAATGCCGATAGCGGCAATACCGGCGACATTTCTGGCTGATATAAACAAATAAAAATACCTGCGCCGGCTTATAGCCGGCGCTTTGCTTTTAACAGGGGTATTTGCTACAATTTGATCTGTTCTCGTCGTATGCAATTGCTTAATTTTGTGTTTAAGTAGAATATTGCAAAACGAGGCAATAGTGTAACTTGTGACAATGCGGGCGTAGCTCAGTTGTTTAGAGCGCTTCCTTGCCAAGGAAGAGGCCGTGAGTTAGAGTCTCATCGCCCGCACCAAGATGACACCTAAAAAAGCTCCCTTGTTCGGGAGCTTTTTGTTTATTGATCGGCAGCACGGTTTCAACCTAAGTCCCGCACACTAGACCTCACGAGACAAAACCTGCCATTTTATAGATTGAAATGACGGTTACAACATAGAAGCGCTATATACCTGTGTGACAATTGAGTTGACAAAGCACTTGCATTTTGCTACCATGATTATGGACCAAGTGAGGGTACCAGGTGGCAGAAGCCAGCTCCTTAAAAATTTTGAGCTTACTCCATAAGCAGACGAACGGACAGTAGCGATACTGTGGCTCTTTTTGAGCAATTTCAAAGGTGTTATTTTCATCTTTGTTGGGTTGTTGAGGATGTTCTTCAGGTAGATTTTCTTCTCTGTTTTTCTTCCTTTCAATCTAAGTGATTAAAGTTGTGTTAGGACATACATATCTGGGGACCCTGGTAGCACCACGCTCACCTCGCCACCGGACGTCCGAAACCTACGTTTTTCACCCGGAAAAGCAGCAAAAACCGCGCTTAACCCCCTCCGAAGGACGTTGTCTGCAAACGGGGACCCGTAGACAAAAGTCTGCGGATAAGTAAAAGGAGGGTAAGATGTTACATCATCTTTCACTAATACAAACTATTACTAAGCTCAAGGAGCGGGGGGTTATCAGCAAAGCACATGCTGAAGCCATGTTGCGTCTCGCGCGCCAGCTAAATACGCCGGAAGGCAAGCTGGTACGCAAAGAGTTACGCTTCATGGTGGTCAAGGCGATTGCCGAGATTCTTTCCAAGAGTCTGGATGAGCGGTAGCATGTAGTTTTGCTCCTTTTCCCTAGTTGCCACTGGTTGGCACCTGAGTAGAAGGAGAAATTATGGATTACGGTAAGGCGGTTACGGTCATACGGACCGCAAAGAACTTAACACAAAAAGAGTTGGCAGAGCTTCTTGGTAAGACTCCCAGCTATATTTCGCGTGTTGAGAATAATGAGCGCACTCCTTCGGTAGAGTTCGTAAACCTCTTGTGTGAGCGCTTGAAAGTCCCCGTCACGCTTTTTATGCTCCTGGGTAAAAATTATGAACAAATGGACGAGATGGACCGGCATCTTCTTGATGAGATGGGCGCAAGGCTACTAGAGATTATAACTAAGAGTTAAGCATGTACAAGGACGACTTTTCGGCCCTAGCAGCAAAACTGGGCTATGAAGAGGACGTACTAAGGCATATCGCCGCCAAATCCTACGACTATTACGAGCCATTTCATCTAATAATTACCAAAAATGGTAAAACAAAGACGCGGCACATTGATAATCCTGGAAAGAAATCTGCACTTGGGCAGTTGCAGAAAAAAATTAACAAACAGCTTTTACTGCCAGAAGTAAGCCGCTTGCCTTCTGAGATGGTCGGCAGCATAAAAGGTAGAAATCTATTCAACCATCTATTACCTCACGTTAATCGACCAACTGTTGTATGTATGGACCTCTCCAATTGCTTCCCTCACATTTCAAACCGCCGGCTTTATAATATTTGGCGTCGTGAGCTGGGATTTTCTGAAGAACTGGCCACACTACTTAACCGTACGACAACGTTTCGTGGTTATCTACCGCAAGGTCCTGCGACGAGCCCATTGCTATGCAATTTTGCTTTAACTGGTATGGCTTCTGAAATAGCAGCACTATGTGCTGCAAATGGGCTAGTCTATACCCAATACGTTGACGATATTTGTATTTCCGGCGATGATAACGTGGCCCGCGCAGTGATTAGCGAAGTGTATAAAATTGCAAGATCTTACGGTCAGTACATTAATCCGCGGAAAACTGATATTTGGGACAGAAAGCATCAACAAAGAAGCGCGCGGGTTGTCTTGAATAAAAGTCCAAAATTACTAAAGAGCTATTCAAATGATGTAATAAGGGAAATCAGGTCTTTTGAGGATGTCGGTAATGTAACTGCCGGCGAGAAGCTACACATTACTGGTGAAATACTGTACATTCAGAAGTTCTCCAAGCAAGAGGCCCAGACAATTAAAATTATGTTCAACGAGGCTTTGAGTAATGCAGTCGAAATTGAAGGTAAACGCACGAAGCCAGGAAGCGTGAAGCGCTGTTATCATCACGAAAAGAATCGATACAACAATAAACCTTGTAAATACCTATTGCCACAATAAGTTTACACATTCATTAATAGTGCTGCACCAAAGAAAGCTTATTACCAAGACCTACAAATCGGCGTAGGATGATAGCAATGTTTAAAGTAGCAGAGTTTTTTCTAATATTTGGTTTTTCTGGTTTATTATGTGGGTCACTAGCTCGCTGGAGATACGGAGACGGCCTAGGAGCCTGGGCCTATAAGTTATTTAGGTGGCAGCAAATTTTCGGGACAATCCTGATTATTATTGGGTTGATCCTCCTTGTTGTTGCGTCAATATAAAGGTGCTTATATTTTATTTATGGCCATAGCCGAAGTTAATGTTGCCAGATTACAGCCACATACCGACCAATTTGATGTGCTCGAGTTTCAGGCTGCTGTAAATCCTCTAATTGACCTGGCCGGTGGCCGACGGATTTTCCGCGGCTTACTTGGCCAGATTACAGAGAATCTTCCTCTACGTGGTCTAGAGTTATCCTCGCAATATGTTATGAACATTACTGTTTGGCCAACAATCAATACGCTAGTAAATTTCACAGAAGAACGCAGTAATATACGTACGCTGCTTAGCTATCAGCATCTTTTTGTCAGAGTAAAAAAGCCGGCTTCGCTTGCACTCTGGGTTGTAGAAAACGACGCCACACCGACCATTGAAGAAAGTGCAGAAAAGCTTCAGTATTTAAGAGATAATGGCCCATCGCAGATAGTGTTCGATTCTAAAACTCGTTCCATTTTTGCGCCTACCAGCTAGTAGACCTTCCCGTTTATTTAACCTCTCACCTAGTATTGGCTCCGATTGCAGGCCCGCCCTTCCATACGACGAACGCAAATAAAAGACTAAGGATTGCCAAGATAACTAAGCCAACTATTCCCTGTTTTTCGAGATCACTAAGAGTGTAAGTTCCCATCCGGGCGGCTCGCTCCTTACCGAGGAGCTTATCCCAAATCGTAGGAGCTACCAGTGCTCCAAAACCAGTTAATAGTGCCTGTGTTAAAGTCCAAACATGCTGGGACACAAAAACGGTAAAAACAATTGCATAACTAAAAATATATAGTGACACACAAAGACGGACGATATTGAGCTTCCAACCCACATAGTTTTTTGCGGTAAGTGTAGCGTCTTCTAATTGAAAGCTTTTAGGGTTATGTAGTGATTTTTTTGGCATCTTAGCTTTCTGTTCACCCGAAGTTTTTTTGCTCATTGCGTTCGGCTTGGGCTTTGACCAAGCGAGTCAATAACTCAGCCGGAACTTCTTGGCCGTAGCTAATCTGGAAGTTTTTGCTGCCGGTTTTGTGACCAAGTGCCTCTAGCTCTTCTCGATCTTTAATTGATAGCCCGTCCCATATCTCTACGCCCAAATGCTTTGTGTATAAAGTGACTCCGGTCATCCAGCCGTGGTATTTATAATATGGCTTGCCATAGCCCATAGTTTCGTCCACTTCCGGCACTGCCTTCTTTATGACTACCCGAATTTGCTCCAGAACCGGACGAGCCTCTACCGGTGCTTCCGCTACAAATTGATCAACTGTTTTGGCTCTGCTAGCCTTCATACAAGTAAGTCTAGCAAATATTGTATTGGTAAAAACATGTGCTGTAATGATTTGTTATCCAAACAGTAGCTTAACGCTAGAAGCAAGTACGGCCAGTAGAAAAATACCTTTTACTAACCCTTCCCCTTTTTTAAGCGCCACATGAGCGCCAATATAACCGCCAACTGTAGAGCCCACCATCATTGGTAAGCCCGCTTCAAAGTTAATTACTCCTGCATGTATAAATATAGCTATAACAGATATTGCTCCAGCGATATTGATTATTTTAGAGTTTGCATTGGCCTCCATAATACTTAGGCCGTGAAGATAGCTAAGTATATAGACCATAAAGAAGCCACCGCCTGTGCCAAATAAGCCAGCAAAAACATTACCTAAAAATATACCTAAGGCTCCAAGTACAGAATGTATTTTGCCGCGTTTTTGGGAGTGCGGACCATTATTCATTACAAAAGTCGCAACCAAAATTATTGAAGCAATAGCAAAAGCTCTTTGCATGATAGCTTGATTTATATATAAGAGCAGCTTTGCGCCGATAACGCCGCCAAAGAAGGCGACTAAAAGTAATGGTAACATCCTACGCGGCTGTAGTTTGCTTGATCTATGAAACCTTAGGGCAGAACTTATACTTGAAACGGAGTTCAGGCTATTTGTGGCAATAGCGGCGCTGGGCGGCAAGCCAATAAATATCAAGCCTGGGATTGATACCAAGCCACCGCCACTGGCTATTCCACCTATAAAACCAGAAGCCAGCCCTAGTAGAAGAGCAACTAATAGAAATATTATTTCGTGCATTTTATATCCCTATAAGCTTTGCAATAGCAAAGCAGTTAATTTATATCTGTTATTTACTGTTTTAGTTGAAGAGAAATCGGCCTCAGAGACCGCATTTGTATAGACATTATAGCATAAGCTTAATAATTTGTAAATAGGGTATTATCCCGATCACAATAAAGATCGTAACCCTTGTTTTGTTATAGTTAGACTCATGTCGACTTATGTGCAAGCTTACAGCGGAACAAAAATCCGAACACCAGATTACGACGGTAAATGCATAGTTCAATTACCTGCCTTTTTTCAGAACACGCTTTTATCTAATAGAGATAATGCGCTCTCGAACAGCATAGCCGATAAAATACGGCTGGAGGGAGTAAAAAATATCGTTTTCTTTCTGGTTGATGGCTTTGGCGTTAAGCAATGGGAAACTTATAAGTCCAAATACAAGGCGCTACAGAGATTTGAGCAAGACGGCTACATTAATGCCCTGGAAAGCGTGTTTCCGTCTAGCACACCCGTGGCACTCAATACTCTGCATACTAACGGGCTTTTACCTGCTCAGCATGGCCTGATTGACTGGTGGTTATACGTAGAAGAAATTGACAAGATAATTGCTACTTTGCCGTTTGCCGCAATGGGTAATGAAGAAATGGACTCGCTACTCAAAATTGGCGCAAAGCCCTCAATTCTTTTAGACAATCCGACAACTTACGAGCAATTTGAAGCTCAAGGCATAAAAACAAAAACCTTTATCCTAAAAGGCTACCTCCAGAGTGTATACACAAAGGTCGCTTATAAAGGGAGTGAACTAATACCGCATGTTGACATAACTGAACTTTTTGCCACGCTTTCTAATGAGTTAGCCAAGCCGCAAGAAAAGCCCACTTATAATTTTGTATATTGGGGCGGTATTGACGGTACCGGCCATCAGTACGGTCCAGACACTAGCGAGTATAGGCAGGTTGTTAACGAGTACTTTACGGCTCTTGAGGATTTTTTGGCTAAAGTAAACGATACAAAAAACACCCTGTTTGTTATATCGGCTGACCATGGCCAAGTGAACGTAAATCCTAAAGAAACAATTTATCTTGATAAAATTGCTGGGCTAGCGAATTTTTTTAGAATAAGCAAAAATGGCAACCCGATTTTACCCTGGGGCGGCAAAAGAGAGATGTTCATGGCTATCAATGATGACGAACAAGCTGACGCTTTAAAGTTATTGCGAGATAAACTTGGCGAAGACGTGGAACTCGTAGAAAGTGAAGAAGCTTTAAGGGCCGGGCTTTTTGGCGAAGCCTTAGCTAAGCACCCTCACCTTAAATCAAGAATAGGCGATATGATTGTACTTCCAAAAGGGAATAAAACAGTTTGGTATCTCCATCCAAATGAAGAGCCATATAAACACCGTGGTGAACACGGCGGACTTAGCGAAGCTGAACTAAAAGTGCCCTTTGGCTTACTCCGTTTAAATTAAGTCGCAAAGTACGAAAAACAGTTAGCTAGAATTTGCTACGATATAGGTATGAGGAAAATAGTTGTTTTTATGATGGTTACGCTGGACGGGGTTATGCAAGCGCCCGGTGGGCCAAAAGAAGATACAAGCGGCGGCTTTAAATATGGCGGCTGGACGGCGCCGTTTGCCGACAAAGCTATGGGCCCCATACTTAAAAAAGAACTGAGCGGACCATTTGATTTACTACTAGGCCGCAAAACCTATGATACTTGGAAGGTTTATTGGCCCAAGCAAAAAAATTATATTGGCGACCCGTTTAACAAAGCTACTAAATACGTGGTTTCGAGTAAAAAAATTGACACGCCCTGGAAAGAATCGGTTCTTATAACAGATAATGTAGTAAGTGGCCTTAAAAAGCTGAAAAAACAAGCTGGCCCAGTGCTGCATGTTTGGGGCAGCAGCGTTTTAGTGCAAACTTTATTTAAAAATGATCTGGTTGATGAGCTGCGCCTGCGCATATACCCAATTACGCTTGGCAAAGGAAAAAAATTATTTGCCGGCGGCGCCATCCCAGCTGCATTTGAGCTAGAGGATTCTAAAACTTTGCCCAGTGGCGTGATTTTGGCCAACTACAAACGCGCTGGCAAAGTCAAAACTGGTACGGTTGGCACTTAAAACTATCTCCGTTATTGATATAATTAGGCTATGCAAAAGATAGCTACACGAGTATTTGTTTACGCTTCGATTGTCTTTGGTATTTTAGGCATGATACAAGTGTTGACCATGCCGGATAAAGATCAGGATATGTCAGACTTCAACATGATAATTATACGGCTTCTAATGGCAACAGTTTTCATCATTCTGCCGTCATTTGCGCTAAGCGTTGCCGGCAAGTACCTAAACGGAAAATCTTAAGTAGACATCTTATTTTAAAGCTAAATCGGCAAAGTTAAGAGCTGGTCATTTGCCTCAGCTATGTAAAAATGGGTAGTGAGGAATCTTGTTTATAAAGGGTTTTAGGAATATTATCAAGGCAGTAATATTCATAAAAGGAAACAAAATGAAAAATCGTAGTCCATTAGC
>DASRGY010000042.1:0-3083 GCA_035650795.1 Saccharimonadales bacterium (SeqCode) | reverse complement strand
TTTTTCTTAATCTTAAGGTTGATGTCAGATAAAACCGGATGAGTTGGATTATCGGGATAGGCAAAATGAAGATTTTGTAATTCAAGCGAATCATCTAGGCTATAAATATCTGCTGCCAGCTCTTCTTCATTAAAGAATTCTTCAACGATGTTAGTTTTTCCGAATAGGTAAGTATAGGCTTCTTCTGCTCGCGCGAATTTAATACTTAGCTGGGAAAAGTTCCATATAATGCTCCAAATATAGTTGGTAAAAAGTAGGATTGCGGACAGTAAAGCAGTAAGGGTGGCTAAGTTAATTTTGTGGTTCAGGAATAAATAAACATTTAGAACAATAGTTGTCGGCCAAATCAACTCTCTTACGACAAAATTCATTGAGGTCCAGAACCACACGCTCCACACATACGCCCGTGAAGCAGAAGCGATAGTTTTATTTTGCTCTACTATGACTCTCTGATTCTCGGCTTTTTCTTTCTGAAAAGACTTAACGTTAACAAAGTTAGCAATAATATCAATTATTTTTCCGTTTTTAGTGGACTGAACATCTGTCAAATTTCTCTCATATTTAATACTGTTACGAATTGTTTTTCGGCCTACCAGAAACATTGTTGCCAATCCGCACACAAAAAGAAGACCAGTCTGCCAATTTAAAACTGCTAGGACAATTGCGACCCCTACAAGCCCAACCAGGTATCCTGAATAGCTCCAAAATAATTCTTCTAACTGTTCTCTAAAGACTTGGCTCAAATTCGTTATATTTGAAGACACTTTGCCTGTAAATTTATCTACAAAGTAGGGGTAAGGCTGATTAATTACATGCCGGAAGATTATATTTTCGTAGCGGTAGCTTATCGGTGTGAGAAGTTTAAGATAAAGCAGTTCAGAAACACGCCAAGTAACACTATGCCCAAAACTGAATCCAATTAATAGCGCAACAAAAACATAAACATCATGGTGGTTGATCTGATTTGCTGATAAAGCTCCCACTAGTTTACCTAAGAATAGCGGGATAAAAGCTAGCAAGGTACTAGATAGGACAAAGCTTAATAGAACGATAGCGATGCGTAATTTATATCTCTTCAAGTATGTTAAGAACGACTGAACAGAAATATATGATTTGAATGATTTCATCGCTACTCCTCCAAAAAACCACCTGATTGGTGGGCCCAAAGTTTGGCATAAGTTCCAGCTGCTTCAATCAACTCTTTATGGGTTCCATGTTCAACAATCTTGCCTTCTTCCATTACAACAATTCTGTCCATTTTCTGAACAGTACTTAAACGGTGGGCTATGACGATGGCCGTTCGGTCTTCCATGAGTTTCCAGAGTGCCGCCTGTATCAGTTTTTCACTTTCTGAATCGAGGGCGCTTGTAGCTTCATCTAGGACTAAAATAGGAGCATCTTTAAGCATGGCTCTAGCGATAGCAATTCTTTGGCGTTGGCCACCAGACAGCTTGATACCTCGCTCGCCTACAAGTGTTTCATAGCCTTTTGGCAGTTCTTTAATGAAGTCGTCTGCGTGCGCCATTTTAGCCGCTTTTATGATTTCTTCTCTACCAGCGCTTGGTTTGCCATAGCTAATATTCTCAGACAACGTCCGATGGAAGAGCAGCGGTTCCTGGGGTACGTACGCAATTGTCCGACGTAAGTTATCTTGGGTAACTTGGGTAATATTTTGATCATCTATCAATATTTCTCCTGCGTCTACATCCATAAAACGTAGAATTAGTTTAGTTAGTGTGGTCTTGCCGCCACCAGAATGGCCGACTAATCCCACTTTTTCGCCGGGCTGTATGTCTAGATTGAAGTTCTTAAAGAGCGGCTGACTAACAGTTTTACCTGAACTTTCATGGGTAAATTCGACATCCATAAATTGAACATGCCCATGCTTAAATTTGGGTTTCTCTGGAACTTTAGGGTCCTGAATAGCGGGTGTTTGACCTAGTGTGTTTACCATATCGTAGGCATCACCGGCGCTGCGGTTGTAGTTGCGCAGGCTGCTATTACTGAAGTTAAATAACTGGTCTGCAATGCCAGCGGTGTAACTGAATATCAAAAACACGACGCCTATGTCGACGCCAAAGTTAACCACACTTATCACGGCTATAAATAGGGCTGCTCCACCCATTGCACGACTCAAAGAGCCCAGGTAATTCATTTGTTTCTTGTGAGCATTTGCGTGTAGCTGAAGAGCTTCATGAGTTTCAGTTGTAGCCTTGGCAAATCGTCTTCTTTCGTAAGCTCCACGAGCAAAGCTCTTAACAGCAATTACATTTGTAATTGCGTCGGCCAGATAACCTGTTTGACGACTTTCAGCCGAAGCGACTATCGCACCTGTCTCTCTAACTGGACGTGAGACTTTAAATGATATGAATATAAAGAATATGGAAAAGACTAACAACACGAATGCATAGAGAGGTGCCTTTGTTATTAATATAAGAAAGGCAATAATAATCCCGGCAAAAAGCGGGTAGACATTAAAGATGGTTGTGTCTGCCGTTCGTACGTAACCACCCATAAGCTTATTAGTCTGGGAAACCATTGAGCCAGTAAAATTATTTGCGTGGAAGTCAGAACTTTCATCTAATAAATGATCTAAAACTTCTTCGGCTATATCTTTTTGGATCCTGCCTTCTAACCGCCAAGCAAACGCATCGACTATCCGCCACAGGCCCATTCCGGCCATAAGCAATCCCACATATATGACTAGTTGGGGACCAAAACTGGACCATATGTTATGAGCTTGATAGCTATGGTTACTAAGTTTTCTTAAAACATTTGCCAAGACAATGGGCGGTAAGTAGCTATTGACTAAGATGGTTAAAGGCAAAAAAAGCAATATGCCTATAACATAACGAGGATAGGCTTTAACCTTTTTCCAATAGTAGCCAAATACCTTACGGGCTTTAGTATGAGTTTGCATGACACAGTCTCCTACTGCGCTGCTTAGTTAATCTATAGTTTAAATTACAATTTTTCTTTGAGGTTAACAGGCGACAAAGAGCAGCCTGATATATTCTTGTTTACTGTTTGCCATTTTGTGCTGCTCCTTTCTCCCTGTTAGGTGATAATTAATTACAACAGTA
>DASRGY010000041.1:0-8288 GCA_035650795.1 Saccharimonadales bacterium (SeqCode) | reverse complement strand
GCAGTGGCCACTGGCATGACTGCAGGCTTACTTATAAGTGCAGTTAACCGTTCGCCATTATTTTTCAGACAGGAACGTGCCGGGCTTGATAACCAGCCTTTTAGCATGGTTAAACTCTGCACAATGGACCAAGATAGACGGGTTTTAAAGATGGCAGCCTACCTTAGAAGGTCAGGGTTAGATGAGTCGCCCCAGTTTCTTCAGGTACTGGCCGGTCATATGTCAGCTGTAGGCCACCGTGCCCTACCGATTGCAGACGATAATGAGATTAGACACAGGATGCGTGGTCATGGCTACGGAAAAGATGTTGATTTATGGCTAGAGTTAAAACCCCAGGCAAAGCCAGGCATTGTTGGACCGGGCCAAACTTTCGGCGATAGGCTCGACGCCGACAGTGTCGGCCATATGTTAGGCGTAATACATAGGGAGACTGACTATTTGCAAACCGCCAATCTACAAACAGATGTGCGATTAACGATGCGCGCCCCACTGAGCTTTTTAATTGGCCATAATTCGATCATCCCCAAAGAAGGCCTAGCAATACCTGAAGACACAGATCAAATAACCGGACTAGCCGAGGCTAACCTAGTTACTTAGAGCTTACCTGTCAAATCGATAGTGCTTTGACGATAACGGCCGCGAGGTCCACGTTCTATCGTCCAATGCATATTGTATCGAGTCTTATAGGTTCGAGTTCCATCAGGTGTACTAAAACGAAAAATCTGGGTACGATTTTTATCAGGTACTTCTGGTAGCCTAAATAATGCGGGTCGCCATTTCTTGTCAGCGCGAATTAGGGGCTGTGTGGCATCAGCCAGGTACCAGTCATTATCAATGCGAACTAGGTTAGCGGCATGAGGGCCTCCGTAGCCATTGTTCTCGACATCGTTTTTAAGAAGTCGGCTTGTTATACCAAAAGCCTGCAATAAAACCTGTGTTACAAGAGCATGGTGCCTACATACTCCCCGTTCAAGATCACTAAGAGAAATGCTCATAGCATCACCGTTGTCTAAACGCCTGAGAAATTCGTTAGCATAATCATAAGACATACGGCTATAGACTCCATACAACACTGTATTTACAATTCTGGTTTTGACCTCTGTAGATGACATTCCAGAAATGTCCTGACTAAAGACTGTTTCGAAGAGGTCTTTATATGTTCCGAGTATCTGGCGCTTATCGACGTGAATTCGCTCTCTGCCAAACCGCTTACGTGAGTCAAGCCTGGAATCGCTCCCCATATCAACTAATCCGTCTGGAATGTAGCTCGGTACGCCAGTCACGGACTGGCCATATGGTGTTTCTGGGAATGCTGCTCGATCAAGATGGACCTGCAGATCAAAATAAGCATCAAGGTACCGGCTGAGACGTCGTTCCTTCTGGCCAGCGTTAAGTTTTCTGTCGGTATGGATTCCAAATAAAGCTTGTCTAGCATAGGCAAGACTATCTTTAGGATTACCTTTATATCTCCCGACTAGTGAATTAAAATCTCGACTCTGAAATTCAGGATAAGTATGGTACCTCTGGCCTTCAGTATCCATTGTATATTCAATGAGGGTCCTTGCGGCACCAGAATGCATAACATAGGCAAGAGCCTCTTCTTGAACTGTTAGTTTAGGAGTCTTAGCCTCAGCAATCATCTTTGTTTTGTTCTAACAGATACACTATAGCATACTTCTTATGTTTTTGCAAGAAGTTTACGGTGAACTACCTGACTTTTACGCTAGTACGTTTTTCTCTTATACGCTTACGGTGTTCTGCTAGCTGTGCAGGGCTTTTGTCAACGTGTCTCTCAAAATGCCTAGCCAAGGCGATGCCTACCTCTCTAACAGTCATATAGGGATTGGTGTGCTCGGGGATTATTTCATCTATCTTGCCTAGTTTGTAATTGTCCTCGGCGCTAGCCCGGCCTTTGACCAACTGTTCTTTAACCATAGCGGGTGTTACCGTCTTGCCTTTGTTCAAGATCGTCGCTTGGGCATATGGATCAGCAACCACAAAAATCGATCTTTCGGTCCCTGCCCTCCAGTCTTGCATTGGTGCAGTAGCATTTGCGCCCCCACTACTGTGCGCACCATGGACAATGGTAGCCGTCAAGTGCGGATAATTTTGGACCGCCTCTATAGAATGGGACACTAGATTTGGATTAATGGTTGGATCAGCACCCGGCGTATTAACAAAAGAGACCAAAGGATAGCCTTGGCTTTCAAAAAATTTAAGCACTTCAATTACATAGCTAAGATCTTCATCTGTTGGCATAGAATGTATTAACTCAATACGAGGATTGCCCTCATAATAAACGGGACTATTTTGGTTAGCGATTATGCCAACCGTACGGTTACCAAACCTACCAAGAGAAGCGATCACATTATGGTACCTCTTTATAGTTTTTTTAGTAGCTTCCTCGGTTCTGGGATCTGTTAAATATTTGGTTTCTATAAGGTAGTTCGATAAAGGCACTACATCAGTAAAAATACCATTGATAAACAGTTCACCGTCAGGACGGCCGGCTGAATACATGATGTCCCGGTAACGTTGATAAAGAATATCGCCTTTTTTTGCCTTTGGATCCTCTTCTGTTATATCTGGAACTTCTATCGTTACAGTTGGACGTTGGTTATGTGGCATGAGTGCTTCAACGGCATCATAGCCAATCCTAGTACCAATTTTTATTGTCCGGTGAAAGCCATCCCGTCCTTCTGGAATGGGCATTTGCGAGACCTTTGCAGCTTTAAATTTATCTGTAGGTTCATTTTTATAAATCTTAAAGAAGCTCTGAAGCCACTCTAAAATCTCATCAGGGTTTCGGGCGAGCATATGAATCCGTCGGCTAAGATATTCCCGCTCCATAGCTTGGAATCCGGGCTTAAGTTCTTGATCACGATAAACAATTTCAGCTACCCTCAAACCAGAAAAAGCTCGATTTGTACCAGCCAGACCACCTCTTATACTGGCCTGGCCTTCTATACTTGCCGGTGTGCCGCCATAAGAATTCATGGAAAATAGTAGAACTGGCAAGCCTGTATTCTTCATAAAATTGGCTAAGTCCGGAGTCATGGTATTCATAGCGTCCAGCCCTAACATGCCCTCTTCCTGTCTGACACCTGCGCTAGGTGTAAACAAAACCAGTGGCCGGTGATATTGTTCGGCGTCTTCAAGAGCCTTATCAAATTTTTCGCGAACGACTGTGCCTATTGAGCCTTTATAATGGTCATCTCTTAAGGCAAAAATCTCGATTTCAGTATCACCAACTAAACCCCATCCGTAAGAAGCAGCCTCAGATCTACCCTTCAGGCGTTCTCTGATGGCCTTCGCGATGTAGCTTGAGCCACGCCTAAAAAAACCTTCTTCATCATCTTCGTCCGTTCCCAGTTCATGAAGCGGGTCTCTCTCTGTAGTCCAATGCTCGTTTTGAGGTTGAAACTGTAGCCGCTCTAAGAGGTAATCTACCACCTTTGCTACCTCTACCTTGGGGGCATTTTCCAAGAGTCTTTGCTCAAATGGTGCTACAGTCCCTAAATTTTTAGCACGATACTGAGTGCGCAAAAGATCATGCTCAGGCGCGGCATCAGCTAATATCCTCGGCCCAGAACCTATTTGTTGTTCAGGCATTGTAATAGTAATTCTACCAGAACCTTTACAGATGAGCGAATTAGATTCAAGGTTATGCTTATGACAGCGTTACTTAAATAGATCGGGGCGGTATTTAGCAACTTTTTTTTGTTTAAATTCGCCTTTATGGAACGAGATGTAGAGCCAATACCTCGCCTCCCGAAAGAGGTTAATAAAGCCAAGCCCGTGGGTGTGGTGAACGGCAACCACCGGATCGTATATTAGTTTATGCCCTGCCTTCAATGCCCACCTACCCCAAGCTAAATCTTCGCCACCGTGGCCGTAAGCTTCGTCGAATTTATGCTGCCGCCAAGCCTCCATCCGGACTAAAGTGCCTGTACCCTGTGTAAGCCCTGCATGCATCCTTGGAGTAACATGAGCCCCCCTCTTTAATCGCCTATATATTTGGGCAATAAGGTAGTACATACTTTTTTCTATAGAACTAGCATTTTTATTTGGTACTTGGTCAGCATAAACAGCCATAACTTTGGGATCTTTTAAGTGTCTTGAACCAGCTTGTAATGCATTCTTAGCTGCAGGTAAAGCGTGTCCAACGGTTATAAAAGCCGCTTCAATGTCTGGCTTTACTGCCTCAAAGCCTAAATTAATAGATTTTGGATAGTTAAACTCGCTTTGCTTAATGGAGACAATAGTAGCCCCAGCTGCTTTTGCTAAGTCAATAGTGCGGTCTGTTGATTCAGTGTCGACCACAATCAAATCAATCCGACCTTTATAATTTTTTCTTTCTTCTTCAACATGTTTGATAATTGCCTCAAGGCCAGCTTGATCATTTTTAGTCCTCGTTATAATCGCTAAGTTGGGTTGATAATTAGGATCCACTTTTGCTTCTTCGGCAGCTTTTAAGATGGCTCTTCTCTGGCGCCGTGAGAAAAAAGGCAACCAAAAATCATCGAATACTTGGGGCCTCGTCAACTTAGCCTTCTGCGACATGGCTACATCATATCAGGCCTACCTCTGTTAAAATAGATGCGTGGCTTTATCTATAGGAATTGTCGGCTTGCCAAATGTCGGCAAGAGTACGCTTTTTAACGCATTGACCGATGCTAATGCTTTAATTGCTAATTATCCATTTGCCACAATTGAGCCAAATACCGGTGTTGTCCTAGTCCCAGACTCAAGGCTCCAGAAATTGGCCGAGATATACAAGACAGATAAAATCGTGCCGGCTACAGTGACATTTGTAGATATTGCGGGCCTAGTAGCTGGGGCCAGTCAAGGTGAAGGGCTCGGTAATCAGTTCTTATCGCACATCCGCAGTACAAGTGCTATTTGCCACGTAGTGCGAGCTTTTAATGACCCTGATATTGATCGTCAACACTCTGCCGATCCCAAAAAAGATATAGACGTTATAAATACAGAATTAATCCTAGCTGATCTGCAAACTGTCAATAACCGCCTGCCACGTTTAGAAAAAGAGGTTAAAGCCGACCCCAAGTTAAAACCTATGTCTGATACCCTCAGCTATGTTAAGAGCCTACTAGACCAAGGTACGCCGGTTCATCAAGCTAATGATATTGACCAAGAGCACATAGCTGATTTGTTTTTAATAACCGCCAAACCGGTAATCTATGTATTTAACGTCGACGAAGAGGGTCTGAGTAACGACACTCAAAGAAAACAGCTGCCCGAGCTAGTAATGCCGGCTAAGGCGGTGTTTATTTGTGCCAAATTGGAGAGCGAATTGCGCGGCCTAGATGAAGCCGACCGCCATGAATTACTGGAAAGCTATGGCCAGAATGAGAGTGGCTTGGTACAGCTGATACACGCCGCCTATGACACCCTCGGCCTGCAAAGCTACTTAACCGCTGGTGAAAAAGAAGTACGTGCCTGGACTATACCAAAGAATACCACTGCCCCGCAGGCTGCTGGTGTTATTCATACAGATTTTGAGCGCGGTTTTATTGCAGCTCAGGTAGTAGACTACGCCGAGCTTATCAAAGCTGGATCTCTGGTTGCTGCCCGTGCTGCCGGAAAAGTCCGCACCGAAGGAAAGACATACCTTATGCAGCCTAACGATGTAGTAGAATTCCGCTTTAATATCTCTAAATAACCTAATACTGAGTCCAGGTGGACCAGCTGCCACGTATCATCAAGGGAGCATTTGTATACGGGTGTGGCTTGCGCATACGAGAGCTTAGTCTGGTTGCTGTCGAACCGATAGCATGTGAGAGATGGCCAGGAATATAATCACGGTTTTGCAGCACGCTGGTGAAGGGCACTTGAGCAGCTGGCATATATGATGGCGATTCCTGCACCAGATTTTCAACACTCGGCTGAGGCTGAGGGGTAGGCTCTTGAACGTGCGGAGGCTGGATGACCGATGACGTATCCTGACCGTACTGTCTTACATCCATAACCCGCTTTTGGACATATGAGCATAAGTCACGCAGACTTTGCCTGCGAGTCGAACTAAAGGCCAGCTGCCTATTAACAGTAAATATAGTCATTGTGGCATCAAAAAGGCGAGAGCTAACCTGGACTTCAGCAATCATATCGTAGCGGATATCTTCAACTGTTAAGTATAGCGGCCTCTTATCAATAAGCAGGAGGCGTATTTCTGTAGCCACCATTAAAGCAAAACCGCCAGTATAGCGTCCTTGAACGCATTTAATAATATCCTCACCGTCCATAAGGATGTGTTGGAGTTCGTTTATCTCTGGTTTGCTAAACCAAGTCTTTTTAACACCAATTTTTGTAAGCTGGGCCTCGATGACACTTAGGTTAACCATGTTTACCCTCCGCTTACTTCTAGCTTAACAATAGATTACACCGGCGCTTATCGCAGTAATTTACCACACGATTTTGCCATGATTTTTATCACATTTGGTCAATAATGCACGAATATGACAAAATATAAGCATGCTGGCTAGCGATAAGCAAACCGCAGAACTGGTAGGTTTGTTCAAGCGGGGCACGAAGCTAACATACAACAAAGGAGAATACATTATCCGCCCGGGTGAATCACCGGGCGGTGTTTTTTATATTGAAAAAGGGCTAGTAAAAGCTTTTAACATTAGTAAATACGGCGAAGAAAATTTGCTCATTATTCGTAAAGACCACGAGATCTTCCCACTTATCTGGTCGCTGACCGGACAAGAGCTAGACATTAACTACCAAGCCCTTAGCCCCAGTATTGTTTGGAGAGTAGCTCCGGATACCTATATTGAGTTCCTGCATCACCATACCAGAGCTTTAGCACCTCTACTGGACATCATCATTGAACAGTATCGTATCCACTCGCTCCGAATCTTAAATCTTGGATACAGGACAGTTCGTGAACGGCTAATATTCTTCCTTCTGATGATGTCTGATAGGTTTGGCGTAGAAACAAAGGATGGATTAATGATCGATGTACCATTGCGGCATCAGGATATTGGCAGCTCGATAAATGCTACACGCGAGACTACCTCAAGAGAACTGACAGCTCTTGAGCGCAAAAAACTAATTAGCCAAAGACAGGCTTATATAACTCTTAATGACATTGAAGCTCTTAGGAAATATCTGTAGGAGTGGTTATTCAGCGGGCTTTTTCCGAGGGAACTTTAAATAAATAGAACCTCTCCTTATTGCCTTTTCGGCCTAGAACTTGTGAGTCAGCCTTATCTATCAAGACAAAATTCTGACGGATAAAAGTCTCGATCTGTTTTAAAATACCGCGTCTAATTGTTTCATTTTTGATTACACCCTTATGCTTAGATGCAGTAATATAGTCACTCTCAAAATGTGGCTTGGCCATGGCTACAATTAAAGCCATAGGTGTAACTAACTTAGCAACAGCAGGTAGAACCAGGCGTAGAGAAATAAATGAAACATCTATCACGGCTATGCCGATTGCATCAGGCAATTTAGATACATTTCTTATATCTGTCCTTTCCATCACCACAACACGCTGGTCGTTGCGTAGCCGCCAGTCAAGCTGGCCGGTACCAACATCTACGGCATAGACTCTTTTAGCCCCATGCTGCAAAGCATAATCAGTAAAGCCGCCTGTGCTGGAGCCGACATCTAGCACTACTTTATCCTTAAAGTCCAGCTTTAGCTTAGAGGCTACAGAAGCCAATTTATCGCCGCCCCGAGAAACGTAGGCCGGAGGCGACTTAATCGTTATTTTGGCATCGGGCAAGACAAAAAAACCGGCTTTATCGATCTGCTTGTCTGCAACTTTTACCTCACCAGCCATAATCATAGCTGCGGCCTTAGTACGCGATGATGCGAGGTTACGATCCATCATAACCTGATCCAGTCTCAACTTTTTCATCGTAGAAAGCGCACCTTAACCAAGTTGTTTATCCCTAGCAATTTATACCTCTATACATATACAGAGGTAACCTAGCTAGCATACGAATTGGCATTCACTAGAGTTGAAGTAGCCTTGCCCGCAATAATATCTGTCGTTGAACAGACTCTCGGAATTTCAGATATGACATACCTAGCACCAACTAGGCGCAAAAGAGGCTCTACTAAGCCAACGCCTATCGAGTCGTCACGATGTTCCACAAAAGCATAAGGGCGCAGACGTCTTATCGACCTAGGTAATCCGAGCAATCCATCTGGCACGATAAAAACAAAATCAGCAATACCACTAGCCTCAACGTCCTGCGCCCGTTGATCCTGAGTTCTAATTGGGCGGCTCGGGCCTTTCCTTGCCTGCACGC
>DASRGY010000040.1:0-4246 GCA_035650795.1 Saccharimonadales bacterium (SeqCode) | reverse complement strand
TGTCGCCAGCATGGCGCTTACTCCCATATACACCACTGCAGCATTTAAGGGTAGGTGGTGGAAAAAACTTAGGACAAACGCAATGACCGGTGAAGAAGCCACGGTATACCATGAGTTACATGCAGCTAAACATGAGCGACATATCCCGACCATGGCCGGAATTGTCTTTGTAGTGGCAGCAGCGTTGATAACACTTACAGGTAACTGGAGTCGATCACAAACTTGGTTGCCATTAGCAGCAATGATTGGTGCGGGCTCTATTGGGCTTGTTGATGACATCATAAATGTAAGAGGTATAGGCGGTAATATTGCTGGAATGCGCGCCAAAGTAAAATCGCTCCTACTACTAATTGTTGCTTTGCTGGGTGGCTGGTGGTTTTTTTCTAAGCTTGGTGTGACAGATGTTTATATTCCTTTTTATCAGTCGATTCATATAGGCTGGCTGGTTATACCACTCTTTATTTTGGTGATTTTCGCAACCGCCAATGCGGTTAACATAACAGATGGATTGGACGGTTTAGCTGGGGGGGTCTCAACAGTTGCATTTAGTGCTTACGCTATAATCGCAGTCATTGAAGGTAAATACGGCATAGCAGGCTTTTGTATGACAATGGTCGGCGCCCTTCTTTCATATACGTGGTTTAATGTTTATCCTGCACGTTTTTTTATGGGTGATGTAGGCTCTTTTGCAATAGGAACGGCTCTTGGAGTAGTAGCGATGCTTACCAATACCGTCTTATTGTTGCCACTACTGGGTTTAGTGTTTGTCATAGAAACCGGATCAGTACTAATCCAACTTTTAAGCAAAAAATTAAGAGGTAAAAAGATATTTCTATCAAGCCCGATACACCATCATTTTGAAGCCATTGGTTGGCCTGAAGCAAAGATTACAATGCGTTTTTGGATTATAGGTGAAGTTGCAGCTCTTGTTGGGCTAATAGTCTTTATATTAGGCGGTCCTACAGTATGAGCTCGGCCACATCCCGCTACAGCATAGTTCGTGACCCAATAATTAATGTACCAAGAGCAGCATTTGGTCTTGGCCGACGTCATAAGCCGGACTATTGGCTATTTGTTATGATGTGCCTGTTGCTGACAGTTGGACTTGTAGTGGTTTATTCTATCAGCCCGGGGCTGGCTGCTTCACAGCATATTAGCCAAGGCTACTTTATCGCAAAGCAATTAATTGATGTTGGTCTTGGCCTGCTGGCATTTACTTTTGCAGCATATTTTCCAATCCAAAGGTGGTACAGGCTTACAACAACCTTAGCCTTAGCAGCGATTATCGGGTCAGTAGTAGTAATGTTCACACCTTTAGATCAGGTCTATCAAGCCCACCGCTGGATTAGGTTGGGGGGATTTTCATTCCAGATTGCGGAGCTTATAAAGTTTGCTTTACTTTTATGGCTAGCCAGGTATTTAACCGATAAGTGGAGGGAAGGAAAGTTGACTGACTCAGGGACAATATTGCAACCGCTAATCGGCCTACTAGTATTTATAGGAGTTGTAGTCGCCAAATTTCAAAGCGATCTGGGGTCTGCCGGTGTTATGGTGGCAATGATTGGACTAATGGCCTACGCTGCAGGCTTACCACTGAGACGAATTGCTCTTATTACGGCCGGTATTTGCCTATTAGTAGCACTGGCAATTTTTAGTACTAGTTATCGTCGCGAAAGAGTCTCAGCTTTCCTCCATCCGGGGACTAACTGTTTGACGTCAGGCTATCAGTCATGCCAAGCTCTAATCACGGTGGGATCTGGTGGAATATTTGGCCAAGGCTTAGGCTATGGCGTACAAGCTTACGGTTACTTGCCTGAAGCTTCTAATGACTCTATATTTGCGATTATGGCTGAAAAACTGGGCTTTATAGGCACAACAATTATACTGGCTCTCTACGGTCTTTTTATTAGAAGGTTGATAATTATAATTGAGCATACACCTGATCCATTTAGCCGACTTGTAGTGGTGGGCGCACTAGCTTGGTTTAGCACCCAAATGATCATTAATATTGGCGCGATGATCGGGCTTTTACCTCTAAAAGGCATAACTTTACCTTTAATTAGCCAAGGGGGGACCAGCTTGATTTGTCTAACAGCAGCTCTGGGGCTGGTTTATCAGGTTTCGCGCTATACTAGTTACAGTGAAATCAGCCGAACAATCCAGAAAGCCAAAACCCCTGACGATAGTTTTAACGGGCGGCGGCTCGGGCGGTCATCTAACCCCCTTATTGTCGCTCGCCCACGCACTTAAAAAGGCAGAACCGCAATGTCAAATTATTTACATCGGACTAAAAGGAGACTTACTTGAGAACCGTTTACAGCAGAGGTATAAAATATTTGACGAAGTTTGCAGTGTCACATCCGGTAAATTTCGCCGTTACAATGGCCAGAGCCTTCTGGCGCATTTAGTAGATCTAAGAACTCTGGCGTTAAATGTAGTTGACTTTTTTAAAGTAATAATCGGAATATTCGAGGCTAAAAAGATCATCAAGAAAGTTAGGCCGAGCATTGTTTTCTCTAAAGGAGGCTATGCTAGTGTACCGGTTGGCATAGCAGCAAGTATCTACAAGATTCCCATAATTACTCATGATTCCGATACTGTACCCGGATTGGCTAATAGAGTTGTTGGTCGTTTTGCTAAGATTCATGCCACTGGCATGCCAGCAGCATATTATAGCTATCCGCCTGAAACAATACACTATGTCGGTATCCCTGTAGACGAGAGAATTAAACCCGTAACTCTTTCTATGCAGCAGAGCTTTAAAAAGCAACTTGGTATACCCGTAAAAGCACAGCTTCTTTTAGTTGGTGGGGCAGGGCTAGGCGCGCGCGATGTTAATAACATGATTCTTGCAATAGCGGGTGACTTACTTGGGGACTTCAAAGACCTCTACATAATCCATGTTGCCGGGAATAAACATCAGGCTGATGTCGAGAACCAATACAAAGAAGTCGCCGGTGATAATGTTAATCGGGTTACTGTACTCGGCTTTACGCCGGATTTTTACGAATATACAGGTGCTGCGGATGTTGTAGTAACGCGAGCTGGGGCTACAACCATAGCTGAGTTGTCAGTCCAAAGAAAGCCCGCCGTACTCATTCCAGCACCCCATTTAACTGGGGGCCACCAAGTTAAAAATGCTAAAGAATTACAAGCTCATAACTCAGCCCTTATTGTAAATAATGACGCCAATCCTAATGTCTTATCTGGGGCAATTAAAAAGGTTCTCTCGAATAAAACAGAAGCTCAGAAACTATCCAAAAATATAGGAAGACTAGCCAAGATGGATGCTGCAGATAAACTAGCTGAAATCATTATTGAAACTGCAAGAGGTAAGGTGGGGTAATAAACTAGATGCGTTTAAGTTCCCGAAAACGACAACCTGGCTATAATTCTAATTCAGATCGCAAACCTATGTTGACTTACTATCACTCTCCTCCGCCAGCATCATCTGTCCTAGAAGATAGAGAAAAAAAGAAGACAAAAAGACGTATTTTGCTAAAAACCACAGACATAATTACAGTCTTGGTTATTTTAACTGTAGTTATATACAATCTGATTTTACGGCCAAGTCCAGGATTATCGTTAAGTTCTACGGTTTATCATCCAAAGGACAGTTATGAGCGGGCGTCGGCAAAAGCTCTAAACGGCTTAACGAATCACACCAAACTTAGTTTTAATAGTCAGTCAGTCGTAGATACGCTTAAAAAACAGTTCCCGGAGATTACACTTGTTTCTGTAGATGTGCCTTTAATCGGACAAAAACCAAAGATTAAACTTAACATTGCTGAACCTAGATTGTTTGTAGGTGATAACAATACTAAATATGTGGTTGATGCCAATGGTGTGGCCGTAGGGAAAAGCAGCGACTTCCCGAATATAAAAGATTTACCTATCGTCATTGACCAAACCGGTTTTAGTATAAAAACTGGCGAACAAATTTTACCGGCGGATAATATTGATTTTATAAAGAAATTAATAGCGCAGGCAAACCAGGCACATGTACAAGTCAGATCATTAACTTTCCCACCGAGGGCTCAGGAACTAGACCTTAAAACTATTGATAAGGATTATTATGTGAAATTTTACATGGGAAGCGATGTCATTTTGCAGTCAGGACAATTCCTAGCTGCCCGCCATCAGTTTGACCAGACAGGGAACCAGCCTAAAGAATACTTAGATGTGCGTGTGCCAGGTCGGGTCTACTTTAAATAGATCAATGTTTAGGTTTTGGTTTTTGGATTAA
>DASRGY010000039.1:0-16295 GCA_035650795.1 Saccharimonadales bacterium (SeqCode) | reverse complement strand
AGACGCCGAAGCAGAACCGCCATCAATTAGAACAACTGTGGGAATACCCTTGAAGGGATTGCTGCCTGTGGCATATTTTGTATCAATAACTGTTGAACCACGATGTTCTGAAACCACGGTTTTACCTTGGTCGAGCCACATGCTGGAGATGGCTACTGCCCCATCCAAATAACCACCGGGGTCCCCCCTTAGATCCAAGACAATCGCTTTTACACCTTTAGCTTTAAACTCGGCAGCAGCCTTATTTGCTAAATCTACCGTATCATTAGTGAACTGGCTTATCTTAAGATAACCAATGTTACCGTCCTCCTGATATTTCACGCTCGGCAATGTAATCTCCTGACGAGTGAGATTTACATCAAACGGTTTGCTGCTACCTCTAACAATAGTTAATTTAACGTCCGTATTTGCAGGTCCGCGAATCTTCCTCACTACTGAGTCAACATTCATACCTGTAGTTGATTGGCCATTTACTCCAGCCACTATATCCTTCGACTTTAAGCCGGCTTTGTCTGCCGGGTAGCCTGCAAGAGGTGAAACGACAACTATATTGTTATCCTCATCAGTGCCAAGCTCTGCCCCTATGCCGGTAAAACTCCCTGAGAGCTGGTCGTTTAGATCTTTAGCTTCTTGTGGATCAAAATATTCGGTATAAGGATCACCGGCTGCACTAACAAGACCATGCTTTATGCCGTCTAGCAGCTTCGTGTGGTCTAGATTACCGTCAAAATCTTTTTGCAGAAGACCATACACCTCATTTACTGATGAGTAGTCAAAAGCGTCAGTCGCGGTCCTTGCGCTACCTACGCTAAGTGCTGGAATATGAACCGTAGAAGATAAGTGCAAACTACCAGCTTTTATATTAAAACCACCCCTTCCGATCAGGTCCCCAACCAAAAAGACTAAAACTAGAACGCAAACTATACCAATCTTAGCTAGCTTTTTATTCTTTTTACGTTTTACCTTGGGCAAATTTTCAATACCGATGTTATGCTCTTCCACTACTTAATCCTAATAAGCTTATGCTAACAGACGTTTTAGATTATATCGCATTCTTATCTGGCTGACAGGCTAATGGAGTGCGAGGTTTAGCCACCAAAGTAGATATAGGTAAAGCTAGAGCCATTAACCCACATCTCAGAGTAATGACCCTGAAGATCATAGTTATACTGGCTGACATATATCATATTGCCATTAACCGCTTCGACCCACATGGCATGGCCGTAGAAACCAGATGTAGATATTGCCACTGAGTGGACGCGCGGGATAGAGCCTGTTGGAATACCGGCAGCTGCAGCATCACCAGGCCATTGGTTTGCGTTACCGCTGCCACCCCAGTAAGGCATATATCCGTAGGTTTGATAGACTTTCCAGGCAGTATAACTAACGCACTCTCGGTTAAGCATCCCCCAGTCGTCAATCTCACTATCCTGCGGTACAGGTTGATCCCATCTCGCAGGATACCCCCCGTGGCCAGGATCACCCGGAACGGCATGCCCACCAAGAGCTCGGTTTGCAGCTGCCTGTTGCGCGCGCAAGCTGGCGATTTGGGAATTATTAGATTGAATTTGCTGATCATAAGCAGTCTTTTGGTCCTCGGTATAAGCTAACAGTTGGGCCTGTTGGGACTCTGCTGAGTTAAGTTGGGCCTGTTGGTTTTGTTGGTCCTTGATCCGGCTTTGTAGTTCTCTTTGCTGCTGTTCTAACTGGATTTTAAGCTGTTTGATTTGATCAACAGTGGTTTTTATCTTATTTTGTACGGCTACTCTGTCTGTCTCACGATTCACAAAATCACTCAGGTCATGGCTTGATGCCAGAATTTCCAAAGTTGATATTTGACCCTCTAGATAAAGAGCTTTAATGTCCTCGGCTAAGATTTTCTGCTGATGTTCTAGATCTGCTTGTTCGGCGTCAATTTTGGCCTGAAGATCATCGCTAGCCTTCTGATTGGCAACAATAGCTCCCTGCAATACGTTAATTTGTTCGTTGAGCTTATTAATAGCGTCCTGATAGCTGCTTGCTTGGGCTGCCAACTGATCAGAAGCTGATTGACTGGCTGCGTTCTGCTGCTTTAAAGCATTAATCTGATCGTCAAATTGATCGGCTTTAGTTAAACCATTGTAAACTGTTCCGCCCGCCAAAACGGCACTAAAAATAATGACCGCTCCGAGCGTTTTAACATGCATAATCTGATATTTTTGTAGTTTTTGTTTTAGCATCGATCTTTTTATTTTTAATGCTAACGCTTTAATGATAACATGGCCCTCCACTTGTACGCAAGATGTGCAAGCATATTAAATTAATTGATGAAATTTAGTTGTTACAAAAAATATTTATTATCGATTGAGTTTTAAATACCGCCTAGTGGCTACTGCAGAAGAGGCGGCACCTATAAGTATACCAATAGCGATTTGCGTAGTCAAAATTATCCAGAAACGTTGCCTGAAATAATGACCAGAGTAGCCTATGTCAAGCAGACCAAGACTGCTTGCCTGAAGTGTAGAACTAGCTACAGCAAACAGTGCGCCGCATACAATCAAAGACAAAGCTGCCGCAACAGCGCCGTAAAGCATTGTCTCGACAATAAACGGGCCTCTAATATAACTAGTGCTTGCTCCCAGAAGTCGCATAATAACAAGTTCGTCCCGACGGTTAAAAATAGCCATCCTAATAGTATTGAAGATAATTAATGTAGATATCAGTATAAAGATCACAATTCCAATAATCCCGGCTTGCTCAAAGAAGTGAGTAGCGTTAGTTATCTTATCTATAGCCGCCTTACGATCACCAGAATAACTTGTCGGATCGGACTGCAGAGCTTTGATAGAAGGCTTGTCCAGAAAAGACTTTATAGTATCCAACCTGTTAGGGTCGATTGGTTTTATAACAATCTTTGCTGGCAATGGATTATTGATTTCAGAGATAGCGGATAGAAGATCCTTGTTGTTGGCGTTTTGTTGCTCATAAATTTTAAGCGCTTCGTTTTTACTTATATACTGTACTGACTTAATATTATCTACCCTCTTAAGTTGGCCTATAACATTCTGTCGTTGTTTATCAGTGACGCTATCTTTTAAGAAAACGGATACGTCGATATGACTGGTTATATCTTCTATCGTGTGACGAAATGTAGCGTTTGCTACTACTGCAAAAAGCAATATCGTAAGTGTAATTGCCATCATGGCAACAGCTGCTATAGCAATCCAAATATTTCTGCCAAAACCAATAAACCCATTTTTAATAATACGTTCAAGTGTTATAAATCGGTGGCTGTCGTTCATACGTCTTTATACTGGCCTATTGCGCGGTCAGAAACTATTTTGCCATCTTTAATAGTAACGACACGGCGTCTAAGTTTGTTAACTATTTCCTGGTTGTGAGTAGTCAGAAGAACAGTTGTGCCATAGCGGTTAATTTTTTCCAGAACGGCAATTACGTCCCAAGCATGTTTAGGGTCTAAATTGCCTGTAGGTTCGTCAGCTATCAGAATCTTTGGTTGGCGCACAATAGCGCGGGCAATAGCTACACGTTGGCGCTCCCCTCCGGAAAGCTCAAGAGGATAATTCTTGTCCTTGCCTTTTAAGCCGACAACATCAAGTACTTTAGGAACCGTATGTTTAATTTCCTGATTTGATATACCGGCGATTTCAAGGGCAAAGGCAACATTTTCTGCTACTGTTTTATTTAGTAGTAGCTTAAAGTCTTGAAACACAACCCCGATCTTGCGGCGTAATAAAGGGACGTCTTTATCTTTAAGCTGATCATAGTCAATTCCGCCAACAATTATTTTCCCGCTTGTAGGTTTCTCTTCGCGGGTCAAAAGCTTAAAAAGTGTCGATTTGCCTGCCCCGCTTTGTCCAACAATTAATACAAATTCTTTTGGCTCAACATGTAATGACACGCGGTCAAGTGCCGGTCCTCTACGGTTATAGGTCTTACTCACCCGATCCAATAAAATCACGACAATATTATATCAGATAAGCGTTATCTCTTTTCCGCCCCGGGCACTATTGACCTAAAAGCTATTGAGGCATTAAGGAACTCATCTATATCACCCTCAAGGATGGACTGGACATCACTAGTTTCATGTTCTGGCGCTTTGGCATTTTTTGCCTGTTTATAGGGGTGCAGAACATAGCTGCGGATTTGGTTGCCCCACTCCGCCGACTGGTTTGGACCTTTAATTTGATCAAGGTTTTGAGCGTGCTGTTCGAGCTGAAGCTGGATAAGTCGTGATCGTAAAATATTTAGGGCAGTTTCTTTGTTCTGAAGCTGTGAGCGCTCATTTTGGATAGCCACCGATATACCCGTCGATAGGTGAGTCACGCGCACGGCTGAATCTGTGGTGTTGACTGACTGACCGCCGTGCCCCCCAGCCCGAAAGACATCAATTTTTAAATCTTTATCATCTAAGGCGACTTCTTCCGGATGATCAATTAATGGTAATACTTCTATTTTTGCGAAGCTTGTCTGGCGTAAATGATCAGCGTTAAAGGGACTCAGACGAACTAATCGGTGGACGCCATGCTCTCCGGCTAGCTTGCCATACAAAAAGTCGCCACCGCTAATTTTCACGGTCGCGCTCTTTATCCCTGCTTCTTCACCTGCTGTCTGGTCTACTGTTTCTACTTTAAGTTTGTTTTTTTCTGCCCAGCGTGTATACATTCTAAGCAACATCTGCGCCCAATCTTGGGCATCCGTTCCGCCCGCGCCGGCATGGATACTCAGTAGCACATCACGGTCGTCATAAGGACCTTGAAATTTTAAGTCTTGCTTAAGCTCATCGAATTTATGTTCCAGACTACTTAATTGGTCATTTAATTCATTCTTTAGTGAATCATCATTTAAAGACGCTAGGTCCATCAGTTCCGTTACTGCTTTCTGTAGGTCAAGCCAGGGCTGGATTCGCCTCGACAAACCGGCTTCTTGCTTTGTAGTTTGTTGGGCACTGGCAGTATTTTGCCAAAAATCTGGCTTGGCAATTTCATCCTTTAACGATTGTAGCTCGGCACTAAGATCTTTAAGCTTTAGCTTATTTGCAGCTTCATTAATTTCTTTCTGCAGCTTCAGTGCTCGAGCTTTTACATCTTCCATGTATTAATAGGATATAAGAAATGAAGTATCGCTCATAGCCTTGTATAAAGTTCTTAACGCCAGAGAGACTGAAGCTCGTCGTATAACTTATCCGAGATGGTAGAATCTGTACCACCAAGAACGCCCACGTTACCTAGGCCTTCGGCAAACATCAACCTCATCGCGTCCGCTATGTCCTTCTTCTGGATGGCTTTTATGCGCGTTGGAACCGTCTTCATATCCTCAATATAGCCATCAAAAAAATAGCGCCCGTAAGCACTAGCCACACTTTGGACGGTCTGCATTGAGCGCTGAAAAGACCCGAGAGCATACTGTTTAGAAGATTCTAGATCTTTATCGTCGATAATGCCATTCTGGACTTTCTTTATTTCTGTCAAAATTATTTCACACAAAGCTGGAGCATTTTCGGCAAGGACTTGAGTACTTAAAAACCACTCGGTTACCCTGTTTGATAAATGGTGTCCTGAGCTTACGTGATAAACCAATCCACGGTCTCGGGCCGCCCCAAAAATTTTAGAATAAAGAGTCTCCGTAAGCATAATTCGGACAATCGATAAAGCATCGTCGTTAAGATTAGAAATAATGTCGTTAAAATGAGTGCTGGCTATTAGATAGATGTTCGGGACAGTTTTATTGGGAATAAAAACTGGCTTTAGAGGTTTTTTAGCTTTTTCTAAGGGCAGTTTGATTCGCCCTGGGCCTTTAGGTAGGTCGATCTCTTCCAGCATTTTCTTAATTGCTGTGCGGCGGCCGCGCATACTGCCAGCAACAATGAATCGTAAATTGGAGTTAAAATGAGTTTTTTTATAGTGCTCAACCAGATCATCACGATTTATATTCTTCATTAATTTTATTCGCTGACGGTCTGTTGTGACATTAAATCCAAATGACCGAGCAAGCTCACTGCCTAATTCACGGAAATGATTGTTGGTATAGCTAGTTAGTTCGTCTTTAATATTGCCAAATTCTGCATCAAATTCAGTTTGCAAAAATAACGGCTTGCAAAGACCTTTAATTATTAAGTCGAGAACCCGCTCCCATTCAAAATCGGCAACTTCACCAACATAAGAAACAGAATAATAGCTTGTATAAGCGTTGCTGTCGGCGCCATTCTTGCCTAGCTCCGCCTGAAAAATCTGCCTGTCTGGGTAGTATTCATTTGCACCAGCAGCTACAACATGTTCCATCATGTGTGGCACTTCCCATTTTTTTTGGGAGACTAAAAATTCACCAGCTCGGAAATTTAGCTCATAGCTGGTTACACTGGCCCCTGGCACATCGATAAGTAGGCCGCGGACGCCATTTTTAAGCTCAACCTCTGTAACGCTATGCTTCACAGTCTTTGATTTTACTCCACAAAATGCCCATAGGTCTATTTTCTTTTACGCCTTTTTGCATTTTTCTTGCGCTGACGCTCAGCTTTACGGGCTTTTTTACGCTCCGATTTAAATTTAGCCTGTTTTACCTCTTCATCTTTGGTGCTAATAAAATCAGACTCTTCAAATGTTTCAGCGCTAGTTATTTTTGTAGCATTATCAACAGATGAACGAGCTGCTCTAGTCAGTTCTGTGTCAACCACTCTCTCCGCTTCTTGCTCCGACATAGGTTGGGCGTACATAATGCCGCGTACAATATCGTGCCTTAATGTTGCTTGCATATCTTCAAACAACCTTTGTCCCTGACGCCGATATTCGACTAACGGATCACGTTGACCGACCGATATCCAATGGATCCCTTCGCGCAGATGGTCCATATTTTCTAGATGCTGCATCCACAAGTTATCCAAGATCTGTAAATATATGTCACGCTCAACCTTACGTAATATGTCGGCGCCAAATTTCTGTTCTTGCTTTATGTAGAGATTTATTGCTGCTTTTTCTAGATCGGATTTAAACTGGGCAGCTTCTACATCAAAAAGTTTATCCAGAGTTTTATCATCGAAAGGATAGACTTCAGTTAATATCGCTTCAAAAGCGTCGGTCATAGAGTCCGGATGAGCAACCAAGCTCTGAGCCTCTTCTACAATAAACTGTTTAACACGCGGGCTAATATCTTCAGCTTTTAGCACTTCGCTGCGTAAACTATAGATTGCTTTACGATGCCGATTCATTACATCGTCATACTGGACTACGTTTTTACGCGTATCAAAGTTAAAACCTTCAACTTTCTTCTGGGCTCCCTCTAAGCTTTTCGTTATCATCCGGCTCTCTATTGGTGTATCGTCATCAACTCTCAGCCTATTCATAATGGCTGCGATTTTCTCACCGCCATATATGCGCATTAGATCATCTTCACAGGAAACATAAAATTGGGTTGTCCCTGGATCTCCCTGACGCCCTGCACGACCACGAAGCTGATTGTCGATACGTCTAGCTTCATGACGTTCGCTGCCAATTACAAATAAGCCTCCCAGCTTGACCACGCCATCACCAAGAATAATATCCGTACCACGACCGGCGATGTTGGTCGCGAGCGTTACCGCGCCTTTTTCACCAGCCTTAGCAATAATGAGAGCTTCTCGTTCGTTATTTTTGGCATTTAATGTTTCATGTTTTACACCGGCTTTTCTAAACATAGAAGAAAGCAGCTCATTTTTTTCTACACTTACTGTTCCAAGAAGAACTGGCTGGCCCTTTTTTTGCAGCTGCGCAACTTGGGTAGTGATGGCCCGAAATTTACCAGCTTCTGTCTTGTAAATTCTATCAGGCAAATCAGTACGTATCATCTGACGATTTGTTGGTACTTCGACAACCTCCATTTTGTATACCTGATGAAATTCCTCTTCTTCAGTTTTGGCTGTGCCTGTCATGCCGGCCAGTTTTTTGTATAGGCGGAAGTAATTCTGGAAGGATATGGTGGCTAAGGTCATTGATTCTTCCTGGACTTCTACTCCCTCTTTAGCTTCAATTGCCTGGTGAAGACCTTCGTTATATCGCCGTCCGCGTAACAATCGGCCCGTGAAGTCATCGACAATCACGATTTCACCCTCGCTTGTAACTACGTAGTCCTTGTCTCGATGAAACAGTACTTGAGCACGTAGAGCTTGCTCTAGGTGATAGATGGTACGCAGATTCTCTGTCGAGTAAAGATTTTGGATTCCTAAGATTTTTTCAACAAACTCCACCCCTGTGTCAGTTAGGATAACGCTTCGGCGCTTCTCGTCCTTTTCATAATGCTCAGTCTCTTTTAACTGTCTTACGACCTTGGCAAATTGGTCATAGGCCGCTGCAGAAGCTGTCGCTGGCGCAGAAATAATCAAAGGAGTTCGGGCTTCGTCAATTAAAATGGAGTCAACTTCGTCAACTATTGCATAATGTAAGTCACGCTGTCGCAGTTGATCGATTTCTCTCACCATGTGGTCGCGCAGATAATCAAAACCGAACTCATTGTTAGTGCCATAGGTGATATCAGCCTGATAAACTTCCTGACGGGTAGCCGGTCTAAGATGACGAAAGCGTTCATCGAAGTGGTCCTTGTTTTCATATTCCGGATCGAATAAATATGATTCGTCAGGAATAATCACACCAACACTAAGCCCTAAAAAGTTATAAATCTGCCCCATCCAGCCGGCGTCACGCTGGGCTAAATAATCATTTACTGTAACCAGATGCGCACCTTTACCTTCTAAGGCATTAAGATACAAAGCTAAAGCAGCGGTGTGGGTTTTGCCTTCACCGGTTCTCATTTCGGCCACTTTGCCTTCAGTCAAAACCATCGCACCAATTAACTGAACGTCGAAGTGTCTTTGCTTAAGAGTTCGTACAGTGGCCTCCCGGACTACCGCAAATGCTTCGGGTAAAATACTATCCAGGCTTTCGCCTTTCTCCAACCGTTTTTTAAATTCGGCTGTCTGGTCTTTAAGCTTAGCGTCTGACATTTTTTTAAATTTAGGTTCGAGATCATTAATCTGATTGGCACGTTTTCGCATACGCTTGATAGTGCCAGCCTGTGGATCACCAAGAAGGCGTTTAATAACTTTAGTTGAAGGTAAAATAGCCAAGATCAACCTCTCTCTTTACTTCAGCTCAACAAAAAATATCGGCTCATACTATTTTAGCGCAAGCTTTTGGCTTGCGCTAAAATATCGACTGTTTTTATGAAACTTACTTTTTCTGTTGATATTGGTGAATAGCTTGGACGACTTTGCCGCTATCCTTCAAGTTCTCCCAAAATAGGACCTGATCACCCTTGATAACCATCTCTGATTCAGGGCCATGTAGCTCATTACCAAGCTTTACTAATGATAGCTGGCTATTGGCACTTTGAGTATTAGCCTGCTGAGGGTTTTGGGAATTAGACTGCAAGTAGTAAACATCTTTAAGCAGAGGATTGCGCGAGGAAGCGTTCTCTAGATGACCGAAATAAACTTGTCCATTAGTTAAGAAAACGGCTTGATACTGAGCACTTTTAGGACTTGGAGAGCTCATATATACAGTCGCGCCGATAAGAAAAACTGCTACAGCCGCAAAAAATGCTGCCGAGTATAAACTTACCCATCGGAAGAACCCTGCTAATAGTGCTAACGCTGTAAGTACAAGGGCTGTGGTAGCAAACGCGCTAGCTGAAACGCCCGCACCAAACCAGTGCGTAAATAGTGACAAAACAACCAACAGAACCAGCAGGACTCCTAGAACAGAGTTGACACCGGTTTTTACTGCATTGACCTTCATATTAATTATGTATCTCCTTTTATTTTAATCGTATTATCTATACAAAAGAGATATTAGCATAAGTTTTTTATATCTGTACAGACTTTATTGTGGACAGTTAACAGAATCAATCTTCCATCGACCATCTGCCAGTGTTAAGGAATAAGAGGGCGAGACAGTTTTTTTATCCTGAAGTGTCTCAGTAGCGGTTACCGTAGCACTGGTAGTGTTAGGGTCTAAAGGCTGCGCGCTAAATGATATAGTCGCAGGTAATCCTTCGGTACACATAAAAGTCTTATAGACTGTTACCTGCCTATTTTGATTAGTTGTTGCTATTGAAATCATATTTGGTGTCAAGCTGGGTGATTGTTGATAGCCATTACTCACAAAATTGCTATCAAAAAAGAAATTACCCAAGAAGTTACGCAGAGTTTCTATCGGCGTTACCGCTGGCAGCTGGGAAGCAGATTGAAGCGATGTCGACTGGCTTGAGCCGCTCTGATCTGCTTGAGCAAGGCCGGCCCTAACACCTGTTTTATGACCATACCAGTAGCCTGCTCCTGCAAAGATAATCAGTAAAATAAATGCCGCGATAATCAAATTAACTACTGTCTGCTCTTTCATATTGTTAACTGGCCGCCCATATATTGACGTAGAACCTGAGGGATACCAACCTTACCGTTTGCTTCTTGATAATTTTCAATGATTGCTACTAATGCCCTACCCATAGCAAAGGCAGTAGCATCATTGGTATGCACAAAATTAGTTGGAAACTTGGCGGTATTATACTCTCCACCACTATTAACCAATTTGGCTCTGGTGTTCAACCTACGCGCTTGGTAATCGGTCATAAAATCAGCAGTATGGGTTTCTAAATAGCGACCATGGCCTGGTAGCCAAGCTTCTAGATCAACACCACGGGCGTTAGGTTTACCGATATCAGCGGTACATTTTAGCAACACATGGTATGGGATATTCAATTGCTGCATTAAGTATTCCTGAATAGCCACGAAGAAAAGATGTTCAGATAATCCACCTTCAGGGTTAACAAAGCTCTCCATTTCGAGTTTGTCAAATTGGTGCATCCGGATGATGCCTTCGGTATCTTTACCGTATGTACCAGCCTCGCGTCTAAAACTTGTGGCATATCCAAGAAAACGCAGAGGCAAATCAGCCAAATCCAATATTTCATTCATATGCATTGGACCGAGCGTGTGTTCGGCGCTGCCCTGTAGCCATAGATTGTCTTCTTCGCTACCAACTTTGTAGCGCTCTTCACGCGGTTCTAGCCGATCCATAGCGTCAAAGACCTCAGTCCTTATCATTAGAGGCGGCAGTACAGGAATAAAAGGCTTAGAAGAAACATCTTCCAGCTTAAATTGCTGGATAATTTTCTTAAGCTCTTCTTCGTCTGTGAGTGTATTGACTACAAATTGTATAAGCGCTAATTGTAGCTTTACTAGATCGCCTTTTAGATATACAAAGCGGCTACCGGTTACTTTGGCAGCTCGTTCTTTATCAATCCAACCGCGAGCCTCGGCTATTTCCCAGTGGCTTTTTGCTTCAAAATCAAAGTCAGGTTTATTACCCCACTCCTTTGTGACTAAATTTTCATCTTCACTAGCACCAACGGGGACATCGTCACTCGGCATGTTAGGGACTTTCTTTAGAAGAGTTTCGAATTCCCTTTCAATAGGATCTAGTTTTGACTCAATTTCTGTGAGTTCAGTCTTTAAGGCCCTGCCCTTGGTTATATTCTCGTCAGATATTGGGCCTTTAGTACTTTTAAATAATCCCGCATGCTCATTAATTTGGCGTCTCTTCTCATCTTTTTGGACAAGCAAATCTCTACGCCAATCATCTATCTCTAATAATCTAGGGATGTCAACTTCATAGCCTTTTTGCTTTGATTTTTCTGCGACGAGTTCAGCGTTTTCTCTTATGAAGAGGATATCTAACATAAGATGTATTATATACAAGCTCAGTTAAACTAATCTAGAAGAGTTTCTTGTTTTGAAGTAATTAAGATCCCTTTTTTTGGCCGAGCTTCTTTTTTTAGTTTAGTTTTATCCATGTGATCCATAGTTAATTGAGTTCGAGCTCTAGCATAAGCGCAGTATTCACATTCACCACCCATGGCTGCCGTACCAATCTCTGGCATCTCACCTTCCATACACGCCTTTATTCTTAGAAGTGTTGGCTCTACCCAGCTTGCATCGCCCTTATAACTTATAATCTTTGTACGGAATTCTACCTTATCGTAAAAGCCGTCTAGATCTAGACGCCCATTGGTATAGACAAAGTAGCCTGTATCACTAACGTCTAATCCATTTTGGCGCAATAACCACTGATAAACTTCCATCTGTCTTTTATAAGTAATCTGCCACCCTGCATCTAGGCTAACTTCGGCCGCCTTAGCAGTAGCCTTATAATCGACTACATATACCCTACCGGTATCGTCCGCCCACAGATCATCTATTGCACCGAATATATGAAGATTAGTGGGTTTATGAATTGTCGAAACACCAATAAAGTTTTGTCTCCATTTATCAAGCTGTTCATGCTGCATCGGAATAGCGTTAACTTGATTATCCGTCATCCAGGGGTGTGGCTCGCCTTTTTGCCTATAGGTATCGAACTCTTTCTTAAGTAGTTGGTCTATAGCTTTATTGATTTGGAAAGGCGGTCCATCCGGCCTCTTAATCTTTAGGCGCGCATCCAGCCAAAAACATCGCGGACACTGCATAAATAGATCGATTTTGCTTCGACTTAGCTTAAAAACTCCTTTTTGACCAGGTTGATAAGGAGCATTCCCCCCAAACCTCTTATATGCCATGCTGTCTATTTTATCAGGCTCATTTATTAGCTGAAGCTATTGGATGGTTGAGTTTTGTTTTGGAGTAGATTGCAGAGGTAGCGGTTCTGGTTTTGTTACTTCTACTCGAACAGCGTAGTCACTGCCATATGTATTATCGTCGATGTATATATAGACGTATTGGTTCGCTGTGATGTCTTTAGCTTCAATTTTCTTACAATCAATATCATAAAATTCAGTACTCTCATCGTACGTATATGCCCCCAGAGGGCTCAATACTCGAGTACCAGATGGTCCATTACCGGAATTATACTCTATAGGCGGGATTACTCCGCCGTTCTGGATATTAATCTCCATGTTATCAGTATCTACAGAAGTCACCGTACCGCTCACCCTACGAGGAAAACTGTCGTTGGGTGAGCACTTTGCCGTGACGTTATTGGTAGGCGGGTTATTGGCAAGATAAGTCTCGTAATAAATGCAGGTATACCCCTTATCGTGTTTTAATCCTTGTGTGTCACCGTTGGTAAATTTGGTATCCGCCTTAAGCTGTACATTATTCCCGCTTTCTATAGCCGGTTCTGAAATAGGTTGATAGCCATCACTTTTAGTCTTAAATGTGGCACATAGCATATAGCGGCTATCAGATATCTTTTTGTATTCAACGCTTTTAGTGTCTGTAATTCCCGCATCTGCCACAATATCAGGCAGTTTATCGTGCGAAGCTACATAAGTCTCTATCGAGGTATGCTGTTGTTCTATGGTATCTTCAAGTGCTCTATCACTTCTGGAGGAAAAATTCCCAACTATATTTGCAACAATCACTAAAAGGACTACCAAGCTTAAAGCATAGATGCCAAAATAGTATTTTTTTAATTCTGGTGGAGCGCTTTTGTGTGGCAAGCCAATATTCATCTCAAGTGTTTTCTATCTTCTCGCCAATAGTAGAGAAAGATACCACCAGCCACAACTATAGCAATGAGAGTCTGCAAAAAACGCTTAACGACCTCACTTGATCCAGAGTTATTAGCATCTGGCGAAATGATCGAATAAATAAAGTAAACCGTGAACCCAATAGCAATTAAAAAACTCACCAACTGAGTTAATTGAGTTAACTTGCGTCTTGATGGATCACTTTTAACATCGGGCTCAGTTAGTTCTATCCTCTTTAAGCGTAAAAACATGTAAGCAAAAATTGGAAATGTTACCAGCAAAAGAGTGATCATAAAAGCGCTCCCAGAATTACTACTACCATATACATAGTCGCCCGAAGCCTTGCTAAAAAGGTCATTAACATAAGTAATAGCTAGCCAGATAATTGAAAAGGCGCTAGCCCATAACGAGATAAACATAATGCTGTATTCAAAACCGCGGACACTTAAATTTTGAACTACGGCAATTGGTGCCTGCTGTTTGTGTAACGGATTATTGGCAGTTGGTGGTAATGGCACTACCAGATCATCATCAGCTAAGGCTGCGTTGATGTCATTCTCACCCCACCCGCTAGCTAATAATCTTTGTTTTATATCCTCGTCTGATAAGTTTTTAGCTTTGGCTTTTTTTATAAAGCTATCCAGCTCACTATTGTTCATTGTAGTAATCGCAATCCTTAGATAATTAAATCATACTTATACTTAAAACTCTATCCGGCAAGCTTTATGGCTAAAAACGATAGAGCTGCTAACACAATTGCCACTATTGCTGCTAACAAGCCCCAATTTTTAAAACCGCTTGGGGGTGTTTGTGGTTCCATATATATAGAGTATAGGTTTTAAGTATTAGGATCTACTTGCTTTTTTAGGTGCCGTTCAAGCTCGTGTATTCGTTTATGGTTTAAGCCATAATAGTGCGCGACTTCGTGCCAGACTGTATGGTGAACATGTTGACGAAGCTCTTCAAAACTATTGCTATATATTAGCGCTGGGTTTTTAAAAATTGTTATTTTGTCAGGTAATAATTTGGTGGCTCCTTGCCTGGATGGTAGGGGTATGCCTTCGTAAAGCCCAAACAGAAGTTCTCCTCTATATAAGTTTAGCTTTTGTCTTTGTTCCAGAGTTGGTTCATCTTCGACTATAAAAGCTACATTTTGCAGATGCTTTTGGTACAACGCCGGAACTGCATCTATTGCATCAGATACTAGTTGACGGAATTCCTTATCCCCCAGCTGAATCATCTATTAATATTAGCAGCTAGTCCCTCCAAAAATGGCTACATTTTATTTGTGATTTTAGGTACAGCCATAATGTGAACGAGTTCATCGATACATTTTTAATCTTATGTAATTATGACATTACCAATAATAAATAAAGGAGGTGCATATGGCGCAAAGCAACAGCAGTAATCGTGGTTTTGCTGCTATGGATGATGACAAGCAGCGTAAAATAGCCAGCCAAGGAGGCAAAGCTACTGGCGGAAAGAATCTAAACGAAGAGGCACGTCGTAAAGGTGGACGAAACAGCCACAGCGGTGGTCGCCGCGGTAATAATTAATAAGCTTTAGGGGCTTGGTTAATTAAAGTTGAAGGAGGCTCGCTGCGAGGAGCCTTCTTCAGTCTTTTAAAGGAGGTTATATGGCAGATTCAGATGAATTAGAAGAAAAAGAAGAACAGTACAAAGAAGCTAAGGAGTCAGCTGAGGAAGCAGAAGAGAAAGAAAAAGAGGCTGAAGGCGAAGGAAGCATTATCTAGACTCTTAAGCATTTCATCAGGTTAGCTGCATATTCTGGGGTTGCTTTTAATTTAAGGAGCTAGTAATGACTATTAATAAAAAATTGCTCGTAGCATCGGTTGCAGGTGTTGCTAGCGCAAGCTTTCTTACTGCTAGCACTATGGCAGCAACAAGTGCAACTACCAGTTATCCACCAATAGTGCAGAAAATAGCCGATAAATTTCACCTTAATCCTGCTGATGTGCAAAGTGTTTTTCAGCAGCAGCGCCAAGATAAAAAGAATAATCGTATGCAACATATAAAAGATAGTCTTGACCAAGCGGTTACGGATGGCAAAATTACACGGGACCAAGAAAATAAATTATTAAATGAATTAAAAACTCTTCAGCAACAGCGTCATGACGATAAAACTAACGATCGTCGTGCAGACCGCCAGAAAATTCACGACGAGCTTCAACAATGGGCTAAAGATAACGGAATCAATAATCTAGATCAGATTCTGCCATCGCCACCTATCCAACCTCAGATGAGCACTCAGTAAGTTTACCAGCCTCCACCGCCTCCACCACCGCCGCCTCCACCAGCTCCTCCAGCCCCACCGCCACTAGGAGCAGAGAAAGCAGCGTTACTAGCACTAGAGAAGCCGCCGACAGATGATGCTAGATAAGCAGCGTTAAAGGTAGCCCAATTTCCTTGATACCAGTCCGGCGGAGACTTATATATATCAGCGAATTGCTTTGCCCAATCTTTTTCTATGCCAAAAAGCATGGCATATGGAAGAAGGCTTTCAAACAACTTAACCTGCATTTTTGGATCTTTTGGATCATAAGTGCCTGCCTCAATCTTTTCTGCACCCTCTGGGCTTTGTAAAAATTTCAATCTATCGGCCTCAGCCAATTTTATATAGTCTTTAAGGCCAAGTAGATGATCGTGGGTGTCTACGCCCAGCTGTGATCGCGCAGGCATAATTTTAGAAAACAGAATTGTAATCAGACCAGATATTATAAGTCCGATTCCCGGAGGAATAAAAAGATAATATAAGTGAGCAGCAGTAGCCGGCTCAATCTTGGA